>NZ_JBFUEB010000037.1:0-52277 GCF_056404395.1 Rhizobacter sp. P2_D12
CGCCAGTGCCAAGACCATCGGCGTCAATTTCCTGCTGTCGGTGCTGTGCCTGGTGTGGGCCGCCGACATCGCCGCCTACTTCGGCGGCAAGGCCTTCGGTCGCCGCAAGCTGGCGCTGTCCATCAGCCCGGGCAAGAGCTGGGAAGGCGTCTGGAGCGGCATGCTCGGCGTGCTGGCGCTGGCCGCGGCCTGGATTGCGCTCGACCGCGCGGTGGCGCCCGATTCGGCGAGCCTGTACTCGATCCTGCTGCAGCGCTTCGGCGTGCCGGGCCTGGTGCTCGCGCTGGTGTTCCTGTCCGCCATCAGCGTGGTCGGCGACCTGGTCGAATCGCTGGTCAAGCGCGCCGCGGGCGCCAAGGACAGCAGTGCCTTGCTGCCCGGCCATGGCGGCGTGCTCGACCGCGTCGACGCGCTGCTGCCGGTGTTCCCGATCGCGCTGGCGCTCAGCTCGCTGTAACCCGGCGCCCGCACGCGACGCCCCTCTGCCAGGCCCCCCCGATGTCAGAAGTTTCGTCTCCCCGCCAGAGGGTGTGCATCCTCGGCTCCACCGGCAGCGTCGGCACCAGCACGCTCGACGTGCTGGCGCGCCATCCCGGCCGCTTCGAGGTGTTCGCGCTGTCGGCCCACAGCCGCAGCGACGAGCTGCTGGCCCAGTGCCTGCACTGGAAGCCGCGCTTCGCGGTGATGCCCGACCCTGAGCACGCGAAGCGCCTGCGCGAAGGCCTGCGCGAGGCCGGCTCGAAGACCGTGGTGCTGGAAGGCGCGAAGGCGCTGGAAGAAGTCGCCGCGCATCCCGAGGTCGACAGCGTGATGGCCGCGATCGTCGGCGCCGCCGGGCTGCCGGCCTGCCTGGCCGCGGCGCGCGCCGGCAAGCGCCTGCTGCTGGCCAACAAGGAGGCGCTGGTGGTCGGCGGTGCGTTCTTCATGGATGCGGTGCGCGAGGGCGGCGCGACCCTGCTGCCGGTCGACAGCGAGCACTCGGCGATCTTCCAGTGCCTGCCCGAAGACCGCGCCACCTGGCCGCAGCGCATCGACCACCTGCTGCTCACCGCGTCGGGCGGGCCGTTCCGCCGGCGCGACCCGGCGACGCTGCGCCACGTCACGCCCGACGAGGCCTGCGCGCACCCGAACTGGGTGATGGGCCGCAAGATCTCGGTCGATTCGGCGACGATGATGAACAAGGCGCTCGAGGTGATCGAGGCGCGCTGGCTGTTCGACCTCGCGCCCGAGCAGGTGCGCGTGGTGCTGCACCCGCAGAGCGTCATCCACTCGATGGTGGTGCTGCGCGACAACTCGGTGCTGGCCCAGCTGGGCACGCCCGACATGCGCGTGCCGATCGCCTACAGCCTGTCCTTCCCCGAGCGCATCGAATCGGGCGCCTCGCAGCTCGATTTCCTGCAGATGTCGGCGTTGAGCTTCGAAGAGGCCGACTTCGTGCGCTACCCGGGCCTGAAGCTTGCGTGGGACACGCTGCGCGGCCCCGAAGGCAGCACGGCCATCCTCAACGCGGCCAACGAGATTGGTGTCGCTTCATTTCTGGCCGGAACCATCCGCTTCGACCAGATTCACAGCGTCAATGTCAGCACCCTCGATGCCATGAGTCCCGAACGCGACGCCTGCCGCACGCTGGCCGGCCTGCTGGCGCTGGACGACGAGGCTCGCCGGGTCGCGCGCGCTTGCGTCGCGAGGATGGGCGCATGAACCTGCACATCGCCCAGGTCCTCGGTTTCATCGTGACGCTGGGGATCCTGATCGTCTTCCACGAATACGGCCACTACCGCATCGCGCGGGCCTGCGGCGTCAAGGTGCTGCGCTTCTCGGTCGGTTTCGGGCGCGTGCTGTGGCGTCGCCAGCGCAGCGCCGACGACACCGAGTTCGTGCTGTCCATCCTGCCGCTGGGCGGCTACGTGCGCATGCTCGACGAGCGCGAAGGGCCGGTCGCGCCGCACGAGCTGTCGCGCGCCTTCAACCGCAAGCCGCTGTGGCAGCGCGCGGCCATCGTCGCCGCCGGGCCGGTTGCCAACCTGCTGCTGGCGGTGCTGTTCTATTCGGCCGCGCACTGGATCGGCGTGCAGGAACCGAAGGCGCTGCTGTCGACGCCGGCCGCCGGCAGCCTGGCCGAGCGCGCCGGCCTGCGCGCCGGCAACCTGGTGACGGCCGTCTCGACCGACGGCAGCGACTGGCAGGACGTGCAGTCGATGAGCGACCTGAGCTGGCAGCTGACCCAGTCGCTGCTGCGCACCGAGCGCCTGCAGCTGATGGTGTCCGATGCGCAGGGCCACGGCCCGCACGCCGTCAGCCTCGAGCTCGACACGCTGGACACCTACGAAATCACGCCGCAGACGCTGGCCCGCATCGGCATCGGCATGCCCTTCACCGAGCCGGTGCTGGGCGTGCTGTCGCCGGGCGGTGCCGCCGAGCGCGCCGGGCTGCGCCAGGGCGACCGCGTGCTCAGCATCGACGGCGTGCCGGTGCCCGATTCGCAGCGCCTGCTGCAGCTGATCCGGGCCAACGGCGCGCAGGGCGAGTCGAGTGCCGCGGCCTGGCGCGTGCAGCGCGCCGGCCAGGTGATCGAGCTCAGCGTGCGCCCGAGCGTCGAGCGCGACGGCGAGCAGCGCATCGGCCGCATCGGTGCCGACCTGCGGGCGCCATTCGAGATGGTGACGGTGCGCTACGGACTGTGGGGCGGTGTGTCGCAGGCCATGCAGCGCACCTGGGACTCGTCGGTGCTGACGATCAAGATGCTGGGCCGCATGCTGATCGGCCAGGCCTCGCTGAAGAACCTGAGCGGCCCCATCACGATCGCCGACTACGCCGGCAAGTCGATCCTGCTCGGCCCCGCGTATTTCCTCGCGTTCATCGCGGCGGTCAGCGTCAGCCTCGGCGTGTTGAACCTGCTGCCGCTACCGATCCTCGATGGGGGGCACCTGATGTATTATCTTTTCGAAGCGGTGACGGGGCGGCCTCTCTCGGACGTGTGGCTTGAGCGGCTGCAGCGGGGCGGGGTGGCGATCATGCTCTTGATGATGTCGCTCGCTCTCTACAACGACGTGGCCCGGACCCTGGGCCTGCACTGATCACCGCATGCGCCATCCTCTCGCCCTCCAGTTCCAACACGTCCGTCCCGGCTCCCTGCGTCCCACCGTCCTCAGCCTCGCGCTGGCTGCGGCATTGCACGCAGGGTCTGCCTGGGCGGTGGCCCCCTTCGAGCTGAAGGACATCCGCGTCGAAGGCCTGCAGCGTTCCGACGCCGGCACGGTGTTCGCGTCGCTGCCGTTCCGCATCGGCGACACCTACAACGACGAGAAGGGCGCGGCGGCGCTGCGCGCGCTGTTCGCCACCGGCCTGTTCAAGGACGTGCGCATCGAGGTCGACGGCAACGTCGTGGTGGTGATCGTCGAAGAGCGCTCGGTCATCGCCAACATCGACTTCGTCGGCCTGAAGGAATTCGACAAGGACACGCTGACCAAGTCGCTGAAGGACTTCGGCATCGGCGAGGGCCTGCCGTTCGACAAGGCGCTGGCCGACCGCGCCGAGCAGGAGCTCAAGCGCCAGTACCTGACGCGCAGCCTGTACGGCGCCGAGGTCGTCACCACGGTGACGCCACAGGAGCGCAACCGCGTCAACGTCACCTTCACGATCACCGAAGGCTCGGCCGCGCGCATCAGCGAGATCCGCATCCTCGGCAGCCAGGCCTTCTCCGAGAGCACGCTGCTCGGCCTGTTCGACCTGAACGACGGCGGCTGGCTCAGCTGGTACACCAAGGCCGACCGCTACTCGCGCGCCAAGCTGACGGCCGACCTGGAGACGCTGCGCTCGTACTACCTGAACCGCGGCTACCTCGAGTTCCAGGTCGTCTCGACGCAGGTCGCGATCTCGGCCGACAAGCAGGACATCACGATCACCGTCAACATCAAGGAAGGCCAGCCCTACACCGTGACGGCGGTCAAGCTCGAGGGCGAGTACCTCGGCAAGGAAGAAGACTTCAAGACGCTCGTGACCATCAAGCCCGGCGAGCCGTACCGCGCCGAGTCCGTGGCCGAGACCACCAAGGCCTTCACCGACCGCTTCGGCAGCTTCGGCTACGCCTTCGCGCGCATCGACCCGCGCACCGACATCGATCGCGCGACCGGCCGCGTCGTGCTGACGCTGGTGGGCGATCCGCAGCGCCGCGTCTACGTGCGCCGCGTCAACGTGGCCGGCAACAGCCGCACGCGCGACGAGGTGGTGCGCCGCGAGTTCCGCCAGTTCGAATCGTCGTGGTACGACGCGCGGCGCATCAAGCTGTCGCGCGACCGCGTCGACCGCCTGGGCTACTTCAGCGAGGTCACCGTCGACACCAACGAGGTCGCGGGCTCGCAGGACCAGGTCGACCTGACGCTGACCGTGAAGGAAAAGCCCACCGGCAACCTGATCGTCGGTGCCGGCTTCTCGAGCGCCGACAAGCTGGCGCTGAACGCGTCGATCCGCCAGGACAACGTGTTCGGCTCGGGCAACTACCTCGGCATCGAGCTGAACACCAGCCGTTCCAGCCGCACGCTCGACCTGAGCGCGGTCGATCCCTACTTCACGATCGACGGCATCTCGCGCGCGCTCGACGTCTACTACCGCACCGTCAAGCCGCTGAACAGCCAGGGCGAGGAATACCAGCTCGTCACGCCGGGCGCCTCGGTGCGCTTCGGCGTGCCGTTCAGCGAGTACGACACGGTGTTCTTCGGCATCGGCATCGAGCGCACCGAGATCCGCGGCGCGACCGCGCTGCCGAACAACTACTTCCTGTACCGCCTGCGCTATGGCGACGCCAGCACCTCGGTGCCGCTGACCATCGGCTGGGCGCGCGACCAGCGCGACAGCGCGCTGGTGCCCAACGACGGCCAGTTCAAGCGCATCAACGTCGAGTGGGGCGCGTTCGGCGACACGCGCTACGTCCGCACGAACACGCAGTTCCAGCAGTACATCCCGCTGACCAAGAAGTACACCTTCGCGTTCAACGCCGAGCTCGGCTGGGGCAAGGGGCTGAGCGGCCAGCCGTACCCGATCTTCAAGAACTTCTACGGCGGCGGCCTCGGCACCGTGCGCGCGTTCGACCAGGGCTCGCTCGGCCCGGTCGACGTGGTCGGCTCCTACAGCGGCGGCTCGAAGCGCCTGAACATCAACAGCGAGCTGTACATCCCGGTGCCCGGCTCGGGCAACGACCGCACGCTGCGGCTGTTCGGCTACGTCGATGCGGGCAACGTCTGGGGCGAGAAGGAGACGCCCACCTGGGACAGCATGCGCGCCTCGGCCGGTATCGGGCTGAGCTGGGTGTCGCCGGTGGGCCCGCTGAAGCTCAGCTACGGCGAGCCCATCCGCTACAAGTCAACAGATAGAATTCAACGTTTGCAATTCCAGATCGGGACCGCGTTCTAATGAAAAGCTCCACCCTCAAGTCCCTGAAGTTCGGACTGGTCGCCGCTGCACTGGCTGTCACCGCGCTGGGCGTGCAGGCGCAGGAACTGAAGATCGGCTACGTCAACAGCGACCGCGTGCTGCGCGACGCGTTGCCGGCGAAGGCGGCCCAGACCAAGCTGGAAGCCGAGTTCTCGAAGCGCGAGAAAGACTTGAACGAGATGGGCAACCGCCTGAAGGCGGCGGGCGACAAGTTCGAGAAAGACCAGCCGACGCTGGCCGAATCGGAAAAGAGCCGTCGCCAGCGCGACCTGGTCGACCAGGACCGCGAGTTCCAGCGCAAGCGCCGCGAGTTCCAGGAAGACCTGMASCAGCGCAAGAACGAAGAACTGGCCTCGGTCGTCGAACGTGCCAACAAGGTCATCAAGCAGATCTTCGAGACCGAGAAGTACGACATCATCCTGCAGGAAGCCGTCTTTGCCGGCCCGCGCATCGACATCACCGACAAGGTGATCAAGGCGCTGAACGCCCAGCAAGGCGGCAAGTGATCGGTGGGTGAGACCCGTCTCGGCGACATCGCCGCGCACCTCGGCGGCGAGCTGGTCGGCGACCCGGCGCTGCGCATCGACCGCATCGGCCCCCTGCAGGACGCGACGCCGTCCACGATTTCCTTCCTGTCCAACCCGCGCTACACCGCCCAGCTCCAGTCCACGGCCGCGGGCTGCGTGATCGTCGCGCCCGCGATGCGCGAGGCCGCGGTGGCCCGCGGCGCCACGCTGGTGTGTGCCGACCCCTACCTGGCCTTCGCGAAGCTCACGCAATGGTGGGCCGCGCGGCTGCGCCCGGCCACGCCCGCCGGCATCCATCCGACGGCCGCCGTCGATCCGTCGGCCCAGGTCGACCCGGGCGCGAGCATTGGGCCCTTCGTGCTGGTGGAGGCCGGCGCGCGGGTCGAGGCCGGCGCGGTGATCGGCGCGCACAGCGTGATCGGCCACGGCGCAAGCGTCGGCGAATCGACGCGCTTCGCGCCGCGCGTGACCCTGATGCACGGCTGCCACATCGGCGCGCGCGGCATCGTGCACAGCGGCGTCGTGATCGGCGCCGACGGCTTCGGGTTCGCGCCGACGCCGTCGGGCTACGTCAAGATCGAGCAGCTGGGCGGCGTGCGCATCGGCGACGACGTCGAGATCGGCGCCAACACCTGCATCGACCGCGGGGCGCTGGCCGACACCGTGATCGAAGAGGGCGTCAAGCTCGACAACCTGATCCAGATCGGCCACAACGTGCGCATCGGTGCCCACACCGCGATGGCCGGCTGCTCGGCCGTGGCCGGCAGCACGACGATCGGGCGCTACTGCACCATCGGCGGCGCCGCCTGCATCGTCGGCCACCTGACGCTGGCCGACCGCGTCAACATCTCGGCCGTCAGCGTGGTCACGCACTCGATCCTGCAACCGGGCACGTACAGCGGCGTGTTCCCGATCGACGACAATGCCAGTTGGGAAAAGAACGCCGCAACCTTGCGCAACCTGTACCGCCTGCGCGAGCGCCYGCGTGCCCTTGAAAAGAAGATTGCATGACCACCACCATGATGGACATCCACCAGATCCTGAAGAAGCTCCCGCACCGCTATCCGATCCTGCTGGTCGATCGCGTGCTCGAGCTCGACAAGGGCGTGCGCATCAAGGCGCTGAAGAACGTCAGCATCAACGAGCCGTTCTTCACCGGCCACTTCCCGCACCGCCCGGTGATGCCGGGGGTGCTGATGCTCGAGGCGCTGGCGCAGGCTGCCGCGCTGCTGTCGTTCGAGACCAATGGCGATTCGCCCGACAGCGACACCGTCTACTACTTCGTCGGCATCGACGGCGCGCGCTTCAAGCGCCCGGTCGAGCCGGGCGATCAACTGATCCTCGACGTCGCGGTCGACCGCGTGAAGGCGGGCATCTACAAGTACAAGGCGCGCGCCTCGGTCGACGGCGAGCTGGCCGTCGAGGCCGAGCTGATGTGCACGATGCGCAAGGTGGGCTGAGGCCAGGAGGCGCGACGACGATGGCCACCATCCATCCCACCGCAGTGATCGCACCCGGCGCGCAGCTGGGTGCCTCGGTCAGCATCGGCCCGTATGCCGTGATCGGCGAACACGTGCGCATCGGCGAGGGCACGACCGTCGGCGCCCACGCCGTGATCGAGGGCCGCACCACCATCGGCCGTGACAACCGGATCTTCCAGTTCGTCTCGCTGGGTGCGGTGCCGCAGGACAAGAAATACGCCGGCGAGCCGACGCAGCTGCACATCGGCGACCGCAACACCATCCGCGAGTTCTGCACCTTCAACCTCGGCACCTCGCAGGACGTGGGCATCACGCGCGTCGGCGACGACAACTGGATCATGGCCTACGTGCACCTGGCGCACGACGTGCAGCTGGGCAGCCACACCGTGCTGGCCAACAACGCGACGCTGGCCGGCCACGTGCACGTGGGCGACTGGGTCACGATCGGCGGGCTGTCGGGCATCCACCAGTTCGTCAAGATCGGGGCCTATGCCTTCGTCGGCTTCTCCAGCGCGGTGTCGCAGGACGTGCCGCCCTACATGATGGTCGACGGCAACCCGCTCGCGGTGCGCGGCTTCAACATCGAGGGCCTGCGCCGGCGCGGCTTCTCGGCCGAGCGCATCGCGGCGGTCAAGCAGATGCACCGCAGCCTGTACCGCAGCGGTCGCACGCTGCAGGAGGCGCGCGACGAGATCGCGGCGCTGGGCACCAGCGTGCCCGAAGCCGCCGGCGACGCGGCGATGATGACCGGCTTCCTCGCCGGCGTGACGCGCGGCATCGCGCGCTGACCCTGCCGTGACGAATCCCGGTTCGCCACGGCTGGCCCTGGTGGCCGGCGAAGCTTCGGGTGACCTGCTCGCCGGGCTGTTGCTGGGCGGGCTGAAGGCGCGCTGGCCCGGGTTGCAGGCGGCCGGCATCGGCGGCCCGCGCATGGCGGCCCAGGGCTTCGAGGCCTGGTGGCCGCACGACAAGCTGGCGGTGCGCGGCTACGTCGAGGTGCTGCGCCACTACCGCGAGATCTCCGGCATCCGCGAGCAACTGGCCGTGCGCCTGCTGCGCGAGCGCCCCGACGCCTTCATCGGCGTCGACGCGCCCGATTTCAACCTCGGCCTCGAGACCCGGCTCAAGCAGCAGGGCATCAAGAGCATCCATTTCGTCAGCCCGTCGATCTGGGCCTGGCGCGGCGGGCGCATCGAGAAGATCCGTGCCGCGGTCGACCACGTGCTGTGCATCTTTCCGTTCGAGCCGGCGATCTATGCGCAGCACGGCATCGCCGCGACCTACGTCGGCCATCCGCTGGCCGATGCGATCCCGCTCGAGGTGCCGCGTGCTGCCGCGCGGCAGGCGCTCGGGTTCGGCGCCGACGAGTCCGTCGTCGCGCTGCTGCCCGGCAGCCGCCGCTCCGAGATCCAGTACATCGCCCCGCGCCTGCTGGCGGCGGCCGCGCTGATGCAGCAGCAGCGGCCGGGCCTGCGCTTCGTGCTGCCGCTGGTGCCTGGGTTGCGGCCGCTGGTCGAGCCGATGCTGGCGCAACATGCGCCGGCGGCCGGCATCCAGCTGCTCGACGGCCTGTCGCACGAGGCGCTCGCCGCCTGCGATGTCACGCTGATCGCCAGCGGCACGGCCACGCTCGAGGCAGCGCTGTTCAAGCGGCCGATGGTCATCACCTATGCGATGAACTGGCTGAGCTGGCAGATGATGAAGCGCATGGGCTACCAGCCCTGGGTCGGGCTGCCCAACATCCTGCTCGGGGAATTCGCGGTGCCGGAGCTCTTGCAGAACGACGCGACGCCGCAGAAACTCGCAGCTGCGGGGCTGGCCTGGCTGGACAAGCCGGAACAGTCCGCTGACATTGCGAAGCGTTTCACCGAATTGCACCACCGACTGCGCTGCAACACCGCCCAGGCTGCCACCGATGCGATCGAAAAAGTCCTCCGTGCCTGAACAGCTGGGCCTGCGCTTCGAGACCGTGGGCCTGGTGGCCGGCGTCGACGAGGCCGGCCGCGGGCCGCTGGCCGGCCCGGTGGTCGCGGCGGCGGTGATCCTGGACGACCGTCGGCCGATCCGCGGGCTGAACGACTCGAAGAAGCTGTCGCCCGCGGTGCGCGAGCGGCTGTACGACGAGATCCAGGCCAAGGCCTTGTGCTGCGCGATCGCGCAGGCGAGCGTCGAGGAGATCGACACGCTGAACATCCTGCATGCGACCATGCTCGCGATGCGCCGCGCGGTCGAGGGCCTGCGGCTGAAGCCGGGCAAGGTGCTGGTGGACGGCAACCGGCTGCCGGTGCTGAAGGTCGCGGCCGAGGCCATCGTGCAGGGCGATGCGCTGGTCCCGTCGATCTCGGCCGCGTCCATCCTGGCCAAGGTGCACCGCGACCGGCTGTGCCTGACGCTGCACGAGATGCACCCGCAGTACCGCTTCGACGAGCACAAGGGCTACTCGACGGCGGTGCACCTGGCGGCGCTGAAGCAGCACGGCGCCTGCGTGCATCACAGGCGCTCGTTCGCGCCGGTGCGCGAGGCGCTGGCCGGCACGCTGGACCCCACGATCGCGATCGGCACCGTCGCCGACGGTGACGCGTGGTGACCGGCGCGGTCGTCAAGGCGATCAGTTCGCGCGACAACCCGCTGCTGGTGCGCCTGCGCAAGCTGGCGGCCGACCCAGGCGGCTACCGCAAGCTGGGCGAGGTGCTGCTCGAAGGCGATCACCTGTGTTCGGCCTTGTTGCAACGGGGTGGTGTGCCGGCGATGGCGGTGATCGGCGAATCGGGTTGGCAACTGCCGAAGCTGCGGGTGCTGGCCGAGCGTGCGCCGCAGGTCGTCGTGTTGCCGGATGCCTTGATGGCGGGCGTGGGCACGCTGGATTCGCCGGCGCCGATCGCTTTCGTGCTGGCCTGGCCGGGCGGCGGGACGCTGCAGGCCGACGCGCCCAGCGTCGTGCTCGACCGCTTGCAGGACGCCGGCAACGTCGGCGCGGTGCTGCGCAGCGCGGCGGCCTTCGGGTTCACGCAGGTGGTGGCGCTGAAGGGCACGGCGGCGCTGTGGTCGCCGAAGGTGCTGCGGGCCGGGATGGGGGCGCATTTCGGGCTGCGCCTGGTGGAGGGTGTCGAGGCCGAAGCGCTCGATGGGCTGGCGGTGCCGCTGCTGGGCACCAGTTCGCATGCGACCCAGGCAATCCACGAGGGCCGCTTGCCGTGGCCCTGCGCCTGGGTGCTGGGCCATGAAGGGCAGGGCGTGTCGGCCGCCTTGGCATCGCGCTGTGCGCTGTCGCTGCGCATCCCGCAGCCGGGTGGCGAGGAATCGCTGAACGTCGCTGCGGCCGCCGCCGTCTGCCTCTACGAGTCTGCACGCCAACGCCTGTAGCCCGGATGCCAATCCGGGCTGGCGTTCAATACATCAACCGATCCGGCCGGATATCCCGCAGGATCGTCGTCGCGATCTCCTCGATCGACTTGTGCGTCGATGACAGCCACGCGATGTTCTCGCGCCGCATCATCGCCTCGGCCTCCGAGACCTCGTGGCGGCAGTTGTCGATGCTGGAATAAGGGCTGTTGGGCCTGCGCTCGTGGCGGATCTCGGCCAGCCGCTCGGGCGCGATCGTCAGCCCGAAGCACTTGCGGCGGTGCGGCGCCAGCCCGGCCGGCAGGATGCGGCGCTCGAAATCTTCCGGGATCAGCGGGTAGTTGGCCGCCTTGATGCCGTGCTGCATCGCCAGGTACAGCGAGGTCGGCGTCTTGCCGCTGCGGCTCACGCCGACCAGGATCACGTCGGCCTCGGCCAGGTTCTTCGACGACTGCCCGTCGTCGTGCGCCAGCGAGAAGTTGATGGCCTCGATGCGGTCGGTGTATTCCTGGCTTTTCGAGATGTCCGGGAAACGGCCGACGCGGTGGTTCGAGGTCATCTCGAACTCGGCCTCCAGCGGCTCGATGAAGGTGTTGAACATGTCCAGCACCATGCCGCGGCTGCTGGCCTTCAGGATCTTCAGCAGCTCTATGTTGACCAGCGTGACGAAGACGATCGGCCGGCGGCCCTCGATCTCGGCCGAATGGTTGATCTCGCGCACCACCTGGTGCACCTTGTCTTCCGAGTCGATGAAGGGCCGGCGCACGTGCCGCGGCTTGATCGCGAACTGCGCCAGGATCGAGTTGCCGAAGGTCTCGGCGGTGATGCCGGTGCCATCGGAGACGAAGTAGACGGTGCGGTTGGCCATGCGATCAGGGGGGCGACGGTTTCGCCATGATAGGCACGAAGGCCCGTAAAATCGCCCCCAATCTTCCAAATCGCCCCCCCAACGCCCCAGGTCCATGCCCACACAAGAATGTCAGAAGCGCTGGACCGCGCGTCGCACGCTGGAGCCCTCTGAGCCTTGCTCGGGTTCGCGCATCGGGCGGGAAGCACCGGTTTCTCAACATCACGGAGCTTTCCCATGTCACTTCCGAACCTGGCGACCGCCATGGTCGCACCGTTTGAACATCTGAGAATGACCGACGTCGAGACGGTCGGCGGCAAGAACGCCTCCCTCGGCGAAATGATCTCCCAGCTGGCTGCCTCGGGCGTGCGCGTGCCCGGCGGCTTTGCCACCACCGCCCACGCCTTCCGCCAGTTCCTCGCGCACAAGGGCCTCGCCGCCCGCATCCAGGACCGTCTTTCCACCCTCAACACCGACGACGTCAAGGCGCTGGCCGAGGCCGGCGCGCAGATCCGCGGCTGGGTCGAGGAGACCCCGTTCCCGCCCGAACTGGAAGCCGCCATCYGCGCCGAGTTCGCGCGCCTGACCGCCGACCACCCGGGCGCGTCGTTCGCCGTGCGCTCGTCGGCCACCGCCGAAGACCTGCCCGACGCCAGCTTCGCCGGCCAGCAGGAGACCTTCCTCAACGTGATCGGCATCGACGAGGTGCTGCACAAGATGAAGGAGGTGTTCGCGAGCCTCTACAACGACCGCGCGATCAGCTACCGCGTGCACAAGGGCTTCGCGCACGCCGACGTGGCCCTGTCGGCCGGCGTGCAGCGCATGGTGCGCTCCGACCTGGGCGCGGCCGGCGTGATGTTCACGATCGACACCGAGAGCGGCTTCAAGGACGTGGTGTTCATCACCTCCAGCTACGGCCTGGGCGAGACGGTGGTGCAGGGCGCCGTCAACCCGGACGAGTTCTACGTGCACAAGCCCTCGCTGAGGAACGGCAAGCAGGCCATCATCCGGCGCAACCTCGGCTCGAAGCTCATCAAGATGGAGTTCGCGACGCCGGCCGAGAAGGCCGCGTCGGGCCGCCTGGTCAAGACGGTCGACACCGTGACCGAGCTGCGCAACCGCTACTCGCTGAGCGATGCCGACGTCGCCGAACTGGCGCGCTATGCGCTGGTCATCGAGCAGCACTACGGCCGCCCGATGGACATCGAATGGGGCAAGGACGGCGCCGACGGCAAGCTCTACATCCTGCAGGCCCGCCCCGAGACGGTGAAGAGCCAGGCGCAGGGCAAGGCCGAGCAGCGCTACAAGCTCAAGGGCACCGGCACCGTGCTGGCCGAAGGCCGTGCGATCGGCCAGAAGATCGGCACCGGCCCGGTGCGCATCGTGCACAGCCTGGCCGACATGGACACGGTGCAGGCCGGCGACGTGCTGGTCACCGACATGACCGACCCGAACTGGGAGCCGGTGATGAAGCGCGCCAGCGCCATCGTCACCAACCGCGGCGGCCGCACCTGCCACGCCGCCATCATCGCGCGCGAGCTGGGCATCCCGGCGGTGGTCGGCTGCGGCGACGCGACCGACACGCTGAAGGACGGCGCGCTGGTCACCGTGGCCTGCTCCGAAGGCGACACCGGCTACATCTACGAGGGCCTGCTCGACACCGAGGTCAGCGAGGTGCAGCGCGGCGAGCTGCCGTACTGCCCGATCAAGATCATGATGAACGTCGGCAACCCGCAGCTGGCCTTCGACTTCGCGCAGATGCCCAACAGCGGCGTCGGGCTGGCGCGGCTCGAGTTCATCATCAACAACAACATCGGCGTGCACCCGAAGGCCATCCTCGACTATCCCAACATCGACCTCGACCTGAAGAAGGCGGTCGAGTCGGTGGCGCGCGGCCATGCGTCGCCGCGCGGCTTCTACGTCGACAAGCTGGTCGAGGGCATCGCCACCATCGCGGCCGCCTTCTGGCCCAAGCCGGTGATCGTGCGGCTGTCCGACTTCAAGAGCAACGAGTACCGCAAGCTGATCGGCGGCTCGCGCTACGAGCCCGAGGAAGAGAACCCGATGCTCGGCTTCCGCGGCGCGTCGCGCTACGTCAGCGAGAGCTTCGGCGAGGCCTTCGCGATGGAGTGCGAGGCGCTCAAGCGCGTGCGCCAGGACATGGGCCTGGACAATGTCGAGATCATGGTGCCTTTCGTGCGCACCCTCGGCCAGGCCAGGCGCGTGGTCGAGATGCTCGGCGAGCACGGCCTGAAGCGCGGCCAGGACGGCCTGCGCATCATCATGATGTGCGAGATCCCGAGCAACGCGATCCTGGCCGAGCAGTTCCTCGAGTACTTCGACGGCATGTCCATCGGTTCGAACGACCTGACGCAGCTGACGCTGGGCCTCGACCGCGACTCGGGCATGGAGCTGCTGGCGCGCGACTTCGACGAGCGCGACCCGGCCGTGAAGGCGATGATCTCGCGCGCGATCGCGGCCTGCCGCGCGGTCGGCAAGTACATCGGCATCTGCGGGCAGGGGCCGAGCGACCACCCGGACTTTGCCGACTGGCTGGCGCAGGAGGGCATCGTGTCGATCTCGCTGAACCCGGACACGGTGGTCGAGACCTGGCAGCGTCTCGCAAAGCGCTGAACCCGAGGTGACCGAGGCCGAGCCGACCCGCAGCTACTGGCGCAGCAACCGGCGCATCGTCGCCGGCTTGCTGCTGCTGTGGTTCGCGGTCGGCTTCGGCGTCGCGTGGTTCGCGCGCGAGCTGAGCTTCGGCTTCTTCGGCTGGCCGTTCAGCTTCTGGGTCGGCGCACAGGGGGCCTTGCTGGTGTTCCTGGCGATCATCGGCGTCTACGCGTGGGTGATGAACCGGATGGACGCGGCGCAGCCGGGCGGCGACCATTCCGGCCATGAGTGACCCCGGCGAGCAGCGCCGCTTCCTTCGCCGGCTCAACAAGGTCTACGGGCTCTACACCGTGGGCCTGCTCGCGTTCATCGCGGCGCTGGCCGCCGCCGAGCAGGCGGGGCTGCCGAAGCGCTGGATCGGCGTGACCTTCCTGCTGGCCACCGTGGCGCTGTACGCCGGCATCGGCATCATCTGCCGCACCACCGACGCGGTCGAGTACTACGTGGCCGGCCGGCGCGTGCCGGCCGCCTACAACGGCATGGCGACCGCGGCCGACTGGATGTCGGCCGCATCCTTCATCAGCATGGCCGGCACGATGTACCTGCAAGGCTACGGGGGCCTGGCGTTCATCATGGGCTGGACCGGCGGCTTCTGCCTGGTGGCGCTGCTGCTCGCGCCCTACCTGCGCAAGTTCGGCGAATTCACGATTCCCGATTTCCTCGGCGCGCGCTACGGTGGCCATGCGCCGCGGCTGATCGGCGCGGCGGCGGCGGTACTGTGCTCGTTCACCTACGTGGTGGCACAGATCTATGGCGTCGGCCTGATCACGACGCGGCTGACCGGCGTCGCCTTCGAGGTCGGGATCTTCCTCGGGTTGGGTGGCGTGCTGGTGTGCTCGTTCCTCGGCGGCATGCGCGCGATCACCTGGACGCAGGTGGCGCAGTACATCGTGCTGCTGGTGGCCTACCTGGTGCCGGTGGTGTGGCTGTCGGTCAAGCAGACCGGCGTGCCGGTGCCGCAGGCCGTCTACGGCGAACAGCTGCAGAAGGTGACGCAGCGCGAGAAGGAGCTGATGGCCGACCCGCGCGAGCTGGAAGTCATCGCGCTGTACAAGGCCCGGGCCGACGGCTATGCGGCGCGGCTGCAGGACGTGCCCGGCGCGCTGGCGCTGGAGCGCGCCGAGGCGCGTCGACAGATCACCGCGCTGCGCCGCGCCGGCGCACCGCTGGCGGACCTGCAGGCGGCCGAGAAGCAGCTGCTGGCGGTACCGGCCGACGAGGCGGCGGCGCGCATGGCCTGGACCCAGGCCCAGCAGGCCGCCGAGGCGAGGGCGCGGCCGCTGGGCGGCATGCTGCCGCACGGCACGCCGTTCGCGGGCGATCCCGACGGCAGCCCGGCAGAGCAGGCCGCCTTCGACGACTCGCGCCGCAACTTCATCGCGCTGGTGTTCTGCCTGATGGTCGGCACCGCGGCGCTGCCGCACATCCTGGTGCGCAGCTACACCACGCCGTCGGTGCGCCAGGCGCGCCAGTCGGTCACCTGGTCGCTGTTCTTCATCCTGCTGCTGTACCTGTCGGCGCCCGCGCTGGCGGTGCTGGTGAAGTACGAAGTGTTCACCGGGCTGGTCGGCACGCCGTTCGACCACTTGCCGGCCTGGATCTCGAACTGGGCCAAGGTCGACCCGACGCTGCTGTCGGTCACCGACATCAACCGCGACGGCGTGCTGCAGCTGGGCGAGATCCGCATCGGTGGCGACATCGTCGTGCTGGCCACGCCCGAGATCGCCGGGCTGCCGTATGTCGTGTCGGGCATGGTGGCGGCCGGCGGGCTGGCCGCCGCGCTGTCGACTGCCGACGGGCTGCTGCTGACCATCTCCAGCGCCTTGTCGCACGACCTGTACTACCGCACGCTCGACCCCAAGGCGGCGGGGGGGCTGCGCGTGATGATCTCCAAGGTGATGCTGCTGCTGGTGGCGATGGCGGCGGCGGCGCTGGCGACGCAGAAGCCGGCCGACATCGTGTTCCTGGTGGCGGCGGCGTTCTCGTTCGCGGCTTCGGCCTTCTTCCCGGCGCTGGTGCTGGGCGTGTTCTGGAAGCGCGCGAACCGTCGCGGGGCGGTGCTGGGCATGGTGGTCGGGCTGTCGGTGACGCTGTATTACATGGCGCTGAACGAGCCCTGGCTGCGCGGGCTGCTGGGCGTGCAGGCGCCGGGGCAGCTGTGGTTCGGCATCCAGTCGATCTCGGCCGGCGTGTTCGGCGTGCCGGCGGGCTTCGCGGCGACGGTGATCGGCAGCCTGCTCAGCGCGCCGCCCGGGCCGCAGAGCCAGGCTTTCGTCGACGCCTTGCGCAGACCCTGACAGAAGTACCCCAGCCCGGAATTTCCAGAGTAGAATCCCGGGTTCGCCTTGCCACACCCAGACGACGCTTGGGGTGGCTTCCGTGCCGAGGGTCCTTGACCCGAGGCGCAAACCCAAAAGGAGCTTCAATGCGTCATTACGAAATCATCTTGCTCATCCATCCGGATCAGAGCGAACAGGTTCCGGCCATGCTGGAACGCTACAAGGGTGTGGTCACCGCCGCCGGCGGCAAGGTCCACCGTGTCGAGGACTGGGGCCGTCGCCAGATGGCTTACCTGATCCAGAAGCTGGCCAAGGCCCACTACCTCTGCATCAACATCGAATGCAGCAAGGAAGCCCTCGGCGAGCTGGAAACGGGCTTCCGCTTCAATGACGCCGTGCTGCGTCACCTGACCGTCGTTCGGCCCCAGGCCGACACCGGTCCTTCGGTGATGATGAAGGCTGTCGAGAAGGAAGAGTCCCGCAAGGCACCGCAGGAAGCTGCGGCCTGAGGAACGTGATGTCCCGCGCGTCCTGCCGGGGCGCCGCATGAACCGGGTGGTTCTGTCGGCGCAGCTGGTGGAGCGGGGCGCTGTGAGATACACGCCGGCCGGGCTGCCGGCCTTCGATTTGAGCCTCAAGCACGAATCGCAGGTCAGCGAATCCGGCCAGGTCCGCAAGGTCTCCCTGGAGATCCGGGCGGTGGCCATCGGCGATATCACGCGGCGCCTGCAGGCATTGCAGATCGGGAGCACCGGCACCTTCGCCGGGTTCCTGTCGGCAGTGCGAAGCGGCCGCGGCACGCTGTTCCATGTGACCGAATTCGAATGAGCCCCGTGCTCAACCTGTCCGTCCGGATTTTTGATATTCAAGTGAGGTGAAACATGCCCCCGCCACGTGGTAAAGGTCGGTTCTCGAAGGACCGCAAGCCCAAGCGCAACCAACAATCCCTGCTGTTCCGCCGCAAGCGCTTCTGCCGCTTCACGGTGACCGGCGTCAAGGAAATCGACTACAAGGACATCGACACCTTGCGCGATTTCATCGGTGAAAACGGCAAGATCACGCCCGCCCGCCTGACCGGCACGCGTGCGTTCTTCCAGCGTCAGCTGACCACCGCCATCAAGCGCGCGCGCTTCCTGGCGATGCTGCCGTACAGCGACCAGCACAAGGTCTGAGGAGCCACCCCATGCAAGTGATCCTGCTCGAAAAAGTGGCCAACCTCGGCAACCTGGGCGACGTCGTCAAGGTCAAGGACGGTTTCGCCCGCAACTTCCTGATCCCGACCAAGGCCGCACGCCGTGCGACCGAGACCGCGATCAAGGAATTCGAAGCCAAGCGCGTCGAACTCGAAAAGGCCGCCGCCGACAAGTTCGCCACCGCGCAAGCGCTGGGCGAGAAGATGAGCGGCCGCACCGTGCACATCACGCAGAAGGCGGGTGTGGACGGCCGTCTGTTCGGTTCGGTGACCAACAACGACATCGCCGAAGCCCTGACGCGCATCGACTTCAAGATCGCCAAGGCCCAGGTGCGCATGCCCAACGGTCCGCTGAAGACCGTCGGCGAGCACGTCGTGACCGTGGCGCCGCACACCGATGTGGTGGTGGAAGTCAAGGTTGTCGTGGTCGGCGAAACCGACTAAGGTACGCCCTTCACGCCTCGACAAAGGGTCGGCTCTGCCGGCCCTTTTTCATTGGGGGCGGAGTTTTACAGGCTTGTCCGCAGCTTCGGCACGGGATGTTCACAGGTTTGTCCACAGGACGGGAAGCATTCGATGTCCACGGTTTTCAATCCTCCGCCCATGTTCGGCGCCGATCCCGGGTTCCAGCGGGGCAGTGACGACGAGGTGGCGCGGCTGCGCGTGCCGCCGCACTCGATCGAGGCCGAGCAGAGCGTCATCGGCGGCCTGTTGCTCGACAACAGCGCCTGGGACCGCGCCGGCGACCTGCTGCACGACACCGACTTCTACCGCCACGAGCACAAGCTGATCTATGCCGCCATCGGCGGGCTGATCAACGCGGCCAAGCCGGCCGACGTGATCACCGTCTTCGAGCAGTTGCAAAGCCTGGGCAAGGCGGAGGACTGCGGCGGGCTGGTCTACCTGAACGGGCTGGCGCAAAGCGTGCCGAGCGCCGCCAACCTGCGCCGCTATGCGGAGATCGTGCGCGAGCGCGCGGTGCTGCGCAAGCTGGTCGCGGCCAGCGACGAGATCGCCACCGCCGCCTTCAACCCGCAGGGCCGGCCGGTGTCGCAGATCCTGGACGAATCCGAAAGCAAGATCTTCAAGATCGGCGAGGAGGGCTCGCGCTCGCGCCAGGGCTTCATCAGCATGGACACGCTGGTGGTGCAGCTGATCGACCGCGTCAACGAGCTGCACGAGAACGGCGCCGAGGAAGTGACCGGCGTGCGCACCGGCTTCTACGACATGGACCGCATGACGGCCGGCCTGCAGCCGGGCGACCTGATCGTGCTGGCGGCGCGGCCGTCGATGGGCAAGGCGCAGCCGCTCGACGCCCAGGTGCGGACGCTGTCCGGCTGGAAGCGCATGGGCGATCTGGAGGTCGGCGACGCGCTGGCGTCCGTCGACGGACGGTCCTCCATCGTCACCGGCGTGTTCCCCCAGGGTGAGAAGGACGTCTGGCGCATCCGCTTCTCGGATGGCCGCTCGGCCGAATGCTGCGACGAGCATCTGTGGCAGGTGCATTTCCGCACCTGGAAGGCGCCGAAAGTCGTGAGCACGGCCGAACTGCGGGCGTTGCTGCAGAAGGCGCGCTACCGCAATCGCCTCTGGATCGACTGCGCGAGCGGCGATTTCGGTCACCTCGACGCGCTGCCGATCGATCCGTGGCTGCTGGGCGCCCTCATCGGTGACGGCAACCTCACCGGTACCGGCTCGGTGCGCTTCTCGACCGCGGACGCCGAGATGATCGAGCGTGTCGCAGAGCGCGTGGGCGACGGCATGGAGGTCACCCACGCGGGGCGCTATGACTACCGCATCGTGCGCGAGGACCGCGGCCATGTGCCCGGCCTGGTGGGCGCCCAGCCCAACCCGCTGCGCGTGGCTCTCGAAGCGCTGGGCCTGTCGGGCCTGGCCAGCGACCGCAAGTTCATTCCCGAGAGCTACCTCACGGCCAGCCGCGAGCGCCGCCTCGACCTGCTGCGAGGCCTGCTCGACACCGATGGCTGGGTCGAACGGTGGGGCAGCATCCGCTTCTCGACGGCGAGCCGACGGCTGGCGGACGATGTGGCCGCGCTGGTGCGCTCGCTCGGTGGCTGGTGCTCGATCAGCGAAAAGGCAACGCGCTACACCAGCGTTGCCGGGATCAAGCTGGCGGGCCTGCCGGCCTATGTCTGCCACGTCTCGCATCCCGAACCGCGTTCGCTGTTCCTGCTGTCCGACAAGCAGGCGCGTGCGCCCGAGCGCTGGCAGCGCCAGAAGCGCCTGACCGTCAGCGCGATCGAGCCGTCGCGCCGCGCGCCGTGCCAGTGCATCTCGGTGTCGCACCCGCAGCGGCTGTACATCACCGACCAGGACGTCGTCACCCACAACACGGCCTTCGCGCTGAACATCGCCGAGAACGTCGCGGTGCACGAGGGCCTGCCGGTGGTGGTGTTCTCGATGGAAATGGGCGCGGCGCAGCTCGCGTTGCGGATGGTCGGCTCGCTCGGCCGCATCGACCAGAGCAACCTGCGCACCGGCAAGCTGCGCGACGACGAATGGGGCCGCCTGTCGGAGGCGGTCGAGAAGCTGGGCAAGGCGGCGGTCTTCATCGACGAAGGCTCGGCGCTGTCGCCGAGCGAGCTGCGCGCCCGTGCGCGGCGCCAGGCGCGCCAGTGCGGGCAGCTCGGCTTGATCGTCGTCGACTACCTGCAGCTGATGAGCGGCAGCGGCGGCGGCAGCGAGGAGAACCGCGCCACCGTGATCGGCGAGATCTCGCGCGGCCTGAAGTCGCTGGCCAAGGAACTGAAGTGCCCGGTGATCGCGCTGTCGCAGCTGAACCGAAGCGTCGAAACGCGGACCGACAAGCGGCCGATGATGAGCGACCTTCGCGAATCGGGCGCGATCGAGCAGGATGCAGACGTCATCATGTTCATCTACCGCGACGACTACTACAACCGCGAGGACAGCAAGGACCCGGGCGTGGCCGAGATCATCATCGGCAAGCAGCGTAACGGCCCGACCGGCACGGTGCGGCTCGCGTTCCTGAAACCGCTGACGAAGTTCGAGAACCTCGCACCGGGCAGCGACGGCGGCGGCGGGGACATGTACTAGGCACGCAGCGGTCGGACTGCTGCAGGCGCTCCGCGCAGCAGCAGCGCGAGGGTCTTCAACGCCAACAGGCCGATCAACAGGTTGGCGGCGACGAAGGCCGCCGGCGCAAGCCACCGCACCGGCCCGGTCGCGCCACCCTCGACCAGGCGCATCGCGAGCGTCGGCAAGGCCGCGATGCCGAAGCTGAACGCCCAGTACGACGGCGCGAACGGCTGGCGGCGGATCCATGGCAGCAGGCGCAGCAGCAACAACGCCTGGAACAGGCCGTAGCCCAGCAGCGCCTGCGCGAACAGGTCGGGCACGCCATGGTTCAGCGAGATCCACGCGACGCCGCCGACCACCGGCGGTGCCAGCTGGATGCCCAGCAACGGGCGCAGGGGCTCCGGCAGCGCCTCATGGGTCGCCAGGCGGCTCACGATCAGCGACTCGAGGGCCAGCCACAACAGCATCCCGGCACCGAAGAACCAGGTGCCCCATTCGGGCTGGCCGAAGGCGGCCAGCGCCGTGCCGGCGACGAAGTTCTGCGCGACGGCCGGCAGGTAGACCGCCGGCGTCACCAGCTCGGGCTTCAGGCCCCCTTGCCAGAAGCGGCCGTACAGCCACGCACCGACGGCCAGCGAGCCGGCCACCGCGAGCAGCAGCACCCCGAAGGCCAGGCTGCGCGACCACGGCAGCAGCACCGTCGATGCGAGCATGCTGGACACCGGCACCAGGGCCAGGAAAGACGGCTGCACCGGATGCTGCAGTTCGGCGATCGCATCGGCGCGCCGGCGCAGCCACTTGTGCGCATACAGCCCCAGCAGCACGAGCCACAGCGCGAGGCCAGCCGCGCCCACCGCGACCGCCGACCAGGCCGGCAGGGGCCAGAGGCGCACGGCCACGCGCCAGGCGTTGGCCAGCGCGAGCACGCCCACCGCCATGCTGAAGTACGAGACGGGAAGAGGGGCGCGTTGGCTGGTCATGGGGTGGGTCCTCCGGGATCGATGGACCGACTGTAGACAGGCGCGCTACGATGGTGAATGCTGGACACGCTCGAAAACTTGCTCCAGCGTCTCACGGGCGATTTGCCATGGACGCACTGAGCCGCCTCGTCTCCTGGCTCGACACGCGCGGCCGGATGGACCTGCGCTGCCTGTTCGGGGCCGGCTTCTCGGTGCCGCACGAGCGCGTCGGCCCGTGGCGCGCGCCGTTCCACGTGGTGCTGAAAGGGGAGTGCGAGCTGTGGCTGCCGCAGTCGCGCACCGCGATCCCGCTGCGCGCAGGCAGCCTGCTGGTGCTGCCGCACGGCGCGCAGCACACGATCCGCGGCGTGCAGGCGCGGCGCGGCGCGGCGATCCGCACCGACGACAGTGCCTGGTTGCCGATCAAGACCAACGTGGCCCACCCCGACCTCGCCGGGCTCGACCTGCTGTGCGGCGAGTTCGAGTTCCTCGGCCGGCGGCGCAGCCACCTGCTCGACACGCTGCCCGAGCACATCATGATCGCGTTCGACGGTCGGCCCGAGTTCGCGTGGCTGCGCGGGCTGGTCGGCATGATGGCGCACGAGATCGACGGGCAGAAACCGGGGGCGTCGGCCATCGTCGCGCAGCTGTGCGGCGCGTTGTTCACGCTGGCGCTGCGGGCGCACGTGGCAAGCCGGCCTGAGCAACTGGGCCTGATCGGCCTGCTGACGCGCGAGCGCCTCGCGCCCGCGTTGCAGGCGCTGCTCGACGACCCGGGGCGCGCCTGGACCGTCGACGCGATGGCCCGCTGCTGCCACCTGTCGCGTGCCGCGTTTGCGCGCCAGTTCCAGCAGGCCGCCGGCTGCGGCCCGATCGAGATGCTGACCGCGTTGCGCATGGAACTGGCGTCGCGCCTGCTGGCACGAGGCGGGAACGACACCGCGGCGGTCGCCGAGGCGGTGGGGTACCGGTCCGAGGCCGCGTTCAACCGCGCGTTTGCGCGCCATGCGGGCATGACGCCGGGGCGCTACCGGCGCGAGCAGCGGTAGCACGCGGCGCCAAACCCGTCGTTCGTCTCACGGCATCACCTCCTGGCGAGGCGCCGCGGCAGCATGGCTGCCTGGCCACTCCTTGCCCTCCCATGCGCCGTGTCCTGCTGCTTGCTTGCATCCCGTGCCTGATCGTCCTCGCCGCGGCCTGGGCCGCGCTGGTGCAGCCCTTCGTGATGCCGCGGGCGTCGCATCCGCCGGACGTGGACCCGCAACGCCTGGCGCACCACGTCCGGTACCTGTCGGTCGACCTGCACCCGCGCAGCGACAGCGCGATGGGGCATCTCGACCGGGCCGCCGACTACGTCGAAGCCATGCTGCGCGAGAGCGGCGGCACGGTGGTCACGCAGGGAATGGAGGTCGGCTCCCGGCGATTCCGCAATCTCGTGGCCCGCTTCGGTCCGGGCCACGGTGCACCGCTGGTGATCGGCGCGCACTACGACTCGCATGGCAGCGAGACGCCGGGTGCCGACGACAACGCAAGCGGCGTGGCCGGCCTGCTCGAGCTGGCCCGCCTGCTGGGCCGTCACCCGCCGTCGCAGCCGGTCGAGCTGGTGGCCTTCACGCTGGAGGAACCGCCGTATTTCCGCAGCGAGGACATGGGCAGCGCACACCATGCGCGGTCGCTGCGCGCGCAGGGCCGCGAGCCGCGGCTGATGCTGGCGCTGGAGATGATCGGCCGCTTCTCGGATCGGCCCGGCAGCCAGGACTACCCGGTTGCGGGCATGTCGGGTCTCTACGGGGATCGCGGCGATTTCATCGCGATCGTCGGCCGGCTGGAACGCTTCGCGCAGATGCGGGCGGTCAAGGCCGCGATGGCCGGCGCGACGAGCCTGCCGGTGCGCTCGATCAATGCACCGGTGGCCTTGGAGGGCGTCGATTTCTCCGACCATCTCAGCTACTGGCAACTGGGCATGCCGGCGCTGATGGTCACCGACACCGCCTTCCTGCGCAACCACGACTACCACGGGGCCGGCGACACCTGGGACAAGCTGGACTACCGGCGCATGGCCCAGGTGGTCCAGGCGGTCTACGCCGTCACGGCCGCACCGTGATGCTGCGGAAGGATCGCTGCGCCACCGGCAGGGCCTTGCACTCGACGCCCGCGGTCTTGACACCGCCGTCGTCGCTCAGCAACTGGACGTCCTGGGAGTCGGGCAGCACGAACAGCGCCTCGGGCCGCAGCGTCTTGAAGTCGACGTCGGGCCGCAGCGCCGGTGCCTGGCCCGCCACGCCGGACCAGCGGTACAGCGCGAAGCGGCCTTCGTCGCCGGTCGGGCCGGCCACGACCAGGTAGCCGCTGCCGGTGCGTTCCAGGCTGCGGATGCCGCGGCCGTCCAGCGCCAGTTCGCTGACCGCGCCGATGCGGGCACGCTGGCCCTCGATCGCCGCGGCCGGGTTGTCGATCGCCACGACCAGCGCGCGGCCCTGCGACAGCGGGTTGCGCAGGCCGATCAGCAGCGCGCCGTCCGGCGTCGCGGCCAGGCCCTCGATGTTCAGGCCGCCCGTGGCTTCGGGCGGCAGCCCGGCTGCCTCCTTCAGGTGGTACTTCTTCAGCTGCGGCGCATCGAACAGGTCCTTCAGCAGGCGCGTGTACGGCTCGCCCACGGGCTTCAGCGCGGGCGGCGATGTGCCGGCCACGATGTCGGTCGCGAACAGCCGCTGGCGCTCGTCGCGCTTCCTGCCCTTGCTGTTGCGCCCGTGCGAGCTGATCCAGTAGATGCGCTTTCCGATCACGGCCGCGCCTTCGATGTCCGACTCCTGGCCGTCCCCGGTGCGAAGAAAGCGCGCCAGGTCGAGTCGCCCGACCGGTTCGGGCTCGCCGCGCCGGTAGACCATCAAGGTATTGCGCTCGTCATCGGCGACGACGAAATGCGCGGCATCCAGCGCGACCGCGGCCGATGCGTCGCAGATCCCCCGGTAGCTGGTGACGGGCTGCGCCATCGCCGCGCAGCCCCACGCCAGTGCCGCGCCGCCGATGGCGGCCTTCCATTGGATCGCGTCCATGGTGTTCCCCCTGTGCGCGGATTATCCTGCCGCCCCTGAACCGGATGACGATCGGCGTGCTGTCCAGCTCCGGCGTCAGCGGCCTTCCGGTCTCGTTCCTTGCACGCTGTTACCCGAATGCCGTTCGGCTTTCGGTCCAATTGAAAGCGCTTCCACATCGAGGAGTTCCGTGGAAAGCGTCGAAGCAGTGCTTGTGACCCATCAACAACCGGAAAGAAAAAGCATGTTTCTCAAAATGAGACGTTGGGTGGCCTGCGTGGCCAGCCTGTTGATACCCCTGGCCGCGATCACCGCGGCCCCCGCATCCGCAAGCCCGATGGCGAGCGTGTCGGCCGTCGCCGCGGCGGCGTGCAGTGCGCAGACCTGGCAGTACGGCGTGTACTACCGCCTGGGCGACGTGGTGCTCTATCCCAACAACGGCAGCTACTACAAGCTGGTGAACGTGGGCGGCAACGGCAGCGATGCCACCGATCCGACGATCAGCACCTGGTACTGGCAGCAGACCACCTGTGATGCCGGCGGCGGGGGTGGCGGCAGCGGCGGCGGCACCTGCAGCGCGCAGACCTGGCAGCAGGGCGTGTTCTACCGCCTGGGCGACGTCGTGCGCTACTCCAACGGCCAGTACTACAAGTTGGTCAACGTGGGCGGCAACGGCAGCGACGGCACCGACCCGACCATCAGCACCTGGTACTGGCAACCGACCACCTGCGCCGGCGGCGGGGGAGGCGGGGGCGGTGGTGGTGGTGGTGGCGGCACGGGCTGCACCGCGGTCGACTGGCAGGCCGGCGTGTACTACCGGCAGGGCGACATCGTGCGCTACTCCAACGGCCAGTACTACAAGCTGGTGAACGTGGGCGGCAACGGCAGCGACGGCACCGATCCGACGATCAGCACCTGGTACTGGCAGCCCACCACGTGCAGCGGTGGCGGCGGTGGGGGCGGCGGCGGTGGCGGTGGCGGCTCGTTCATCGTCAGCGAGGCGCAGTTCAACCAGATGTTCCCGAACCGCGCGGGGCTCTACACCTACGCCGGGCTGGTCAACGCGATGAGCGGCTTCCCGGCCTTCGCCAAGACCGGCAGCGACACGATCAAGCGCCAGGAGGCAGCCGCCTTCCTGGCCAACGTGGCGCACGAGTCCGACAACCTGCGCGCGACGCGCGAGTACAACCAGGCGAACTGGCCGCTCTACTGCGACTGGGCGAGCGGGTGTGCGCCGGGGCAGCAGTACTACGGCCGCGGTCCGATCCAGCTGAGCTGGAACTACAACTACCGCGCGGCCGGCCAGGCCATCGGTGTCGACCTGTGGAGCAACCCGGACCTGGTGGCGACCGACGCGACGATCGCGTGGAAGACCGCCGTCTGGTACTGGATGACGGGCACCGGCGCGGCCGGCGTCACGCCGCACAACGCGATGGTCAACTCGTGGGGCTTCGGCGTCACGATCAACGCCATCAACGGTGGGCTGGAATGCAACGGCCGCCGGCCCGACGCGGTGCAGACGCGCATCAACTACTACCGCAGCTTCACGTCGATCATCGGCGTCGACCCGGGCGGCAACCTGGGCTGCTGAGCCCCGGCCGGTTCAGGCCAGGCGGAAGACGCCGACCGCCGCCACCAGCTGATGCGCTTGCGCGCTGAGGCTGCCGGCGGCGGCGGCTGATTCCTCGACCAGGGCAGCGTTGCGCTGGGTGGCTTCGTCCAACCCGGCCACCGTCGCGTTCAGCTGGTCGACGCCCGCCGTCTGCCGCTGGCTGGCCTGGCCCATCTCGGCGATCAGGCCGGCCACGCGCTGCACCTGGTCGACCATGCCGCTCATGTGGCGGCCGGCGCTGTTCGCCAGCTCGGCACCCGCTTGCACGCGCTCGACGCTCGAGCCGATCAGCGCCTTGATGTCCTTCGCAGCCTCCGCGCTGCGTTGCGCCAGTGCGCGCACCTCGCTGGCCACCACCGCGAAGCCGCGGCCCTGTTCGCCGGCGCGTGCCGCCTCGACGGCGGCGTTGAGCGCGAGGATGTTGGTCTGGAACGCGATGCCGTCGATCACCCCGACGATGCGGCCGATCTCCTGCGAGCCTTCGGCGATGCCATCCATCGTGTGCACCACCTGCTGTACCACCGCGCCGCCCTGGCTGGCGGCCGCACCCGCCTCGGCGGCCAACTGCGCGGCGCTGCGGGCGGCATCGGCACTGGCCTTCAGGGCACCGGTCAGCTGTTCCATCGCCGCGGCGGTCTGCTGCAGGTTGCCGGCCTGCAGCTCGGTGCGCTGGCTCAGGTCGGAATTGCCGCGCGCGATCTGCTGCGAGCCGGTCGCGATCGAATCGCTGCTGCTGCGCACGGTGGCGACCACCTGGGTCAGCCGTTCGCACATCGCCGCCATCGCGGCCATGATGCTGCGGCTGTCGCCGGCTGCCACCGGCACGCGATGGCGCAGGTCGCCGGCCGCGACGGCATTGGCCACCGCGGCCACCTCGGCCGGTTCGCCACCGACCTGGGCCCAGACCGACTTCCACGCGAAGCGGCCGAAGCCGAGCAGCAGCACGGTCGCGGCGACGAAGACCCCCCATTGCGATCCCGCGACGCGTGCGAGCGTGGTGTCGAAGGTGGCCGTGGCCGCGTCTGCAAAGGCGGTCGAGGCCTTGACGGTGGTGTCCACCCCGGCACGGTGCTGCAGGTACAGCACGTCGGCAGACTTGAGCGCGGCCTGCGCGGCTGCGGCATCGGCCGCCGCCACGGCCTTCAGCACCGTGCGCGACGCGTCGAYGAAGCGCACGCCGGCCTCGTGCTGCGGGCCCAGCAGCTGCGCCTCGAGGCCATAGGGCGGATGGGCGCGCCAGTAGGCGACACGGTCGAGGTATTCCTTCTCCAGGCGGGCCGCTTCGGCCTGTGCCTTGTCCGGCGCGATGCTGCCTTCGACCGCCTGCGACAGCACCAGCCGCAGCTCGATCAGGTACATCGGCGGCGGCAGGATGTCGGCCGTGACGTCCTTCGCGACGAAGGTGCGCTGGGCTGCGCCGGCCGCCGTCCCGGCGCCCCACAGCGAGACCGCCATCAGCACGCTGGCCGCGGCGATGCCCGAGCCGATGAGGAGAACCAGGGTCAATCGCAATGAACGCATGGGCGGTGCCGCGGGTTGGAGGGCTGTCTTCGTTGTCGGCCGAGTTCCGGCTCACTTKAGCGCGATGTCGCGATCCGACACGGCGGCGCGGGCGCGGCCGACCGGATGGAATAAACGCGCCCGCCCGTCCGTCTGTGCAGGTGTCTCCTCCACAATCGTTCAAGGGTTCCTCGATGAAACACCTTTTCTTCCTCGCGCTGGCCGTGGTCTCCGCCGCGGCCCATGCCAGCCCGGCGACCGACAGCGCCGACACGCATTTCCGTGCGATCGGCGCCGGCGACGTGCAGGTGCTGATGCGCAGCTACCAGGATGGCGCGCAGCTGCAATGGGTCGGCGGTCCGCTGGACGGCAGTTATGCCGGCAAGGACGCGATCCGCGGCGTGTGGGAGAAGTTCTCCGGCACGCAGGGGCCGTTCGCGGTGACGGTCGAGAATGTCCAGGAATCGGCCAACCCCAAGGGTTCGACCGTGACGGCAAACCTGCTGTTCGTCGGCAAGATGCCGATCAAGGTGCGCCATGCGCTGGTGTTCCGCGACAACCTGGTGGTGTCCGAGACTTGGCAGGTCGATCCGAAGCTGGTGGTCGGTGCGAGCGCCGCCGCTGCGAAGGCCACGTACTGAACGGGCCCGCCGCAGCCACTGCCATGCGTTCCCAGGACGAAGCGGAGATCGTCGCAGGCATACCGCATCTGCGGCGCTACGCCCGCGGGCTGACCGGCGAGCGCGAGCGCGCCGACGACCTGGTGCAGGACACGCTGGAGCGTGCCTGGAGCCGGTTCTCGCTATGGCAGCGGCGCGGCGAGGTGCGGGCCTGGATGTTCGGGATCATGCACAACCTCTTCATCGACCGCGTGCGCAGCCAGCGCAGCAGCCCCGAGCAACCGGCCGACTCGCTACTGCCCGAGCCGCCCGATCGACCGACGCAGGCCGACGGCCTGGAACTGCGCGACCTCGATCGCCTGCTGGCACGCCTGCCACCCGAGCAGCGCGAGGTGCTGCTGCTGGTGGGCGTCGAGGAGATGAGCTACCAGGATGTCGCGCACATCGTCGGCGTGCCGATCGGCACGGTGATGTCGCGCCTGTCCCGGGCGCGCGAGCGGCTGCGTGCCGAACTCGAAGGCCGCAACGTGCCTTCGAAAATCCAGCGGGTGAAGTAACGACCATGGACCACCTTCAACTGACGCCCTCCGGGCCCGGCGCCCCGATCACCGAGGCCGACCTGCACGCCCACGTCGACCGCCAGCTCGGCCCGGCGCGCGACGCGGAAGTGCTGCAGTACCTGGCAGCCCGACCCGACGAACAGGCCCGCGTGCAGGCCTGGCGGCAGCAGAACGAGGCCTTGCACCGCCTGCTCGACCCGGTGCTGGACGAGCCGGTGCCCCTGCACCTGCCGGTGCGCGTGAAGACCAGGCTGCGATGGCGCGGCCTCGCTGCGGGGCTGGCGATCGCGATGCTGAGCGCCGGCACGTCGTGGTGGCTGCGCGGCTCGGTCGACGACGAACGGGTGCGCGTCGCGTATGCGGATGGTGCGGCCTCGGCCGGCGACTCGCTGAGCGGTTTCGCACGGCGTGCCGCGGTTGCCCACGTGGTCTACAGCCCCGACATCCGTCGGCCGGTGGAGGTCGGCGCCGACGAAGAACAGGCGCTGGTGGCCTGGCTGTCCAGGCGCCTCGGGACGGCCGTGAAGCCGCCGCTGCTGAAGGCGGTGGGTTACGAGCTGATCGGCGGGCGGTTGCTGCCGGGCGACAGCGGGCCCGTCGCGCAGTTCATGTACCACGACGCCACCGGCCAGCGCATGACGCTGTACGTGACGCGAGAGGCGCCGGCGGCGGCCGATGGCAGCACGGCCGCCTTCCGCTTCGGCCGTGACGGGCCGGTCAACGTCTTCTACTGGGTCGACCGGCATGTCGGCTACGCGATCTCCGGCGGCGCCGACCGCCAGGACCTGCTGCGCGTCGCGCAGGAGGTCCATCGGCAACTCGCACCGGGCTGAGCCGGGCCCACACCTTCCAAATTTCACCGAACATGCAACGACGAGAACTCCTCAAACTGGCCGCCGCCGCATCGACCGCGGCGGCCTGGCCGGCGCTGGCGCAATCCACCATCGACCCGCGCGACCGCGTCTTCATCACCAACGAGGACTCCAACACGCTGGTCGTGATCGACCCGCGCAGCAACAGCGTCGAGACCACCATCAACCTGACGAGCTTCGACGAAGACCCGAGGCCGCCATTCCGCTACGTGACGGCCGGCGTTGCGCCGACGCACGCGGCGATGATCCACAAGCCGCTGTACCACGGCTGCATCGATGCGCATGGCGCGGTGCCGTCGCCCGACGGGCGGCTGCTCGCGACGACCGGGCGTGGCTCGAGCAACGTCTACCTGATCGACGCGGCACAGCGGCGCGTCATCGGCAACCTGCCGAATCCGGCGGCCGGGCCGACGACGCAGGCCGAGCGCGTGTCCAGCGGCCTGCTGCTGGGGCGCGAGCCGCACGAGCCGAGCTTCACGCGCAACGGTCGCGAGCTGTGGGTGACGATCCGCGGCGAGAACCGCATCGCGATCCTCGACGTCGAGTTGGCGTGCCGGCAGCTGCAGGGGGCCAGCCTGCCCGCACTGCGGCAGTACCTGCCGACGCTGGACGGTCCGGCCCAGGCCTGGTTCTCGATCGACGGCCGCTTGGCCTTCGTCGCGAGCCAGAAGACGCCGCAGGTCGACGTGTTCCGCGTCAATGCCGATGCGGCGGGCCATTCGCGCCCGCAGCGCATCGCGACGCTCGACATCGCAGGGCAGGACCCGATGGGCTTCACGCCTTTCATCAAGACCACCGCCGACAACGCCGAGCTGTGGCTGTCGCACAAGCTGGCCGATGCGATCTCGTGCCGCTCGACGCACGGGGATTTCAAGCTGCTGGACCGCGTGCCGCTCGGCATCAACGCGCGGCCCAACCATGTCGAGTTCGTGCGCAATGCGCGCGGCAGCGTGCTGTATGCGAGCCTGGCGCGCGTCGATGACAGCGGGCCGGATGGCGTCGCGTCGAGCCGCGTCGCGATCGTCGACCGCAGCGCGCCGCCGGGCGAGCGGCGCATGGTCGGCAGCTTCTTCTCGCACGGCCGAGAGGCGCACGGCCTGTGGACCAACCCGGAAAACACGCTTCTCTACGTCGCCCATGAGCAGGACGAGCTGCCGGGCACGCCGAACGCCGGCCAGACGGTGTGCAGCGCGTTCGACGTCAGCGATCCGCTGAATCCGGTGTTCGTCGCGCAGATCCCGCTCGGCGGCCTGGCGCTGCCGTCCGGCACGCTGCGCAACAAGAAGAGCATCAACCTCGTCTACGTGCGCATCGGCGAGAAAGGGCAGACGGCATGACCGGCAGCTTCCGCGAGGACATGGACGAGTCGATGGCGCGGATGATGGGCGACATGCACGGCCCGGGCTACACCGGCGATGCCGACGTCGACTTCCTCGCGATGATGATTCCGCACCACGCGGGCGCGGTCGACATGGCGCGGCTGGTGCTGCAACACGGGCGCGATCCCGCGACCCGGCAACTGGCCGAGGAGATCATCGCCGGCCAGACCATCGAGATCGAAAGCATGACGCGCCGATTGCAGCAATTGCACCGGCGTGGTGCGTCCGGTGCGCTGGAGTTTCCGTTGCTCGGGGGAATCCGGGGCTCTTGAGGCCAAGGGTTTCAGGCGTTCCGTCACAGACAGTGCGTCACCTAGGGTTTACACTAGTACCTAGGTGTTAACCCGCACGAGGGACGCACTGACTGAGAAAAACCGACCACAAGACGGACCGAGATAGAACATGAACATGATCAATGCCATCGCCAGCGCCATGCGCAACGCATTTGCCGGCGGCACCCAGCCGCGCGGCGGTTACGACGAGGCCTGGCTGGCCGAATCCCAGGACATCTACGAACTCGAGCGCCGCATGCGCGCCATCGACAACAGCCGTTGCGGCCGGGGCGACCTGCACACCAGCGCCTTCCTGTCGATGTCGCCGGCCGGCACCGGCCGCTGAGCATCCGCGCGGCTTGCCGCACGCTGCGACAGCGTGTGGATCAGCAGGCCCGCCACCACCAACGCCACGCCGGCCAGCTCATGCGCGGCCGGGCGTGAGCCCAGCGCGGCACCGATCAGCAAGGCCGACACCGGCACGACGTTCAGGAATGCGGTGCTGGTGACGACGCCCAGCGTCCTGACGCCGAAGTTGTAGGCCAGCACGCCGAACACCGTCGGCACGAGGCCGATGTACACCAGCACCGGCCAGGCTTGCCATGCGGCATGCACCTGCGGCACCGCGGCGAGGCCCGAAGCGCTGAGCAGCAGCGTCGCCAGCAGCAGCAGCGGCCAGGACGCCAGCGCGCTCAGGCTGCTGAAGCTGACCACGTCGAGTTCGGGCAGCCGCGCGGCACCGCGCGTGTACCAGATCCAGCCCAGCGTGCCGGCCAGCGCGCTCAGGTCGCCCGGCCACGTGGATGTGCCGGCGGCGCCGGCGTGCAGCAGCCCCGAGACGATCACCACACCGGCCAGCGCCAGCAGCGTGCTGACGACGGCGCTGGCGCTCGGGCGCAGGCCGTCCAGTGCCCAGCGCACCAGCTGCGTCGTGATCGGCATCGTCGCCATGATCACCGCGCCATGCGAGGGCAGCGAGTGCGCGAGGCCGACCAGCACCATCGCGCTGAACACGCCGTAGCCGAGGAAGCCCAGCCCCGCGAGCCGCCACCCGTGGCGGCGCAGCACCGCCCACGGGAACGGCCCGCGCAGCGCCAGCAGCAGCGTGAAGGCGAGCGTGGCGACGGTGTAGCGCAGCAGCGTGAACCACACCGGATCGACCCAGTGCAGCACCGGCTTGCCGGCGATGAAGAGGCTGCCCCACGCCGTGGTGGCGAGCAGCAGGCCGGCGATGCCGACGTACGGGGAACGGGGTTGGGTCACGACAGGCTCCAGGCGATCTGATTCGATGCCGGGAAGTCTGGTCGGCGAGGGCGCTTGAGGCCATTCGCCAATTCGGAGCAGGGGCTCAGGATTTCCGAACTGACTTTGCAGGCCGGCGTGCCCACAATCGTGGCCATGGAGCTTTACCAACTGAAGACCTTCGTCGCGGTGGCGCAGGAAGGCCACCTGACGCGCGCCGCCGAGCGCGTGTTCACCAGCCCGCCGGCCGTCAGCGCGCAGATCAAGGCGCTGGAAGACGAACTGGGCGTGCGCCTGTTCGACCGCACGCCGCGCGGCATGGGCCTGACCGAGGAAGGCCGCCGGCTGCTCGACGAGGCCGAGCGCACGCTGGCCTCGGCCGGCCGCATGCGTTCCACCGCGGCGCAGTTGCGCGGCGCGGCCCAGGGGGTGGTGCGCTTCGGCACGGTCAGCGACCCGATGGCGCTGCGCCTGGGCGACGCCTTGCTGCGCCTCGCGCAGCGCAACCCGCAGGTCACGCTGCAGCTGCAGCAGGGGTTGTCGTCGGAGATGCTGCACGCGCTGCAGCGCGGCGAGCTCGACTGTGCCTACGTGATGACCGACCATGAAGAGATGGCCGGGCTGCAGATCCAGCGGCTGGCGCCGGTCGACCTGGTGGTGGCGCTGCCGACGGCGTTTGCCCAGGCGCATCCCGATCCCTCGCTGGCCGACCTGATGACCCAGCCGTGGATCGGCACGCCCGCCGGCTGCGTGTTGCGCACCCACATCGATGCCTTGTTCGCCGCCGGCGGCCGCGAGTACCAGGAAGGGGCGTCGGCCAGCACCGAAGGCGTGGTGCGCAGCATGGTGGCCAGCGGCATGGGGATCGGCGTCGTGCGGCTGGACCAGGCCGAGCAGGCGCAGCGCCAGGGCGAGTTCCACATCTGGAGGCACTGGCGGGCGCACACGTGGATCTGCTGGGCCGCGCCGCCCGAGAACCGCCTGGCGCCGGCCACGGTGGCCGTGCGCGCGGCCGTGCAGGAAGCCTGGGCTTGAGCTCGAGCGGTCAGCCCACCGGCTTGCGCATGGCCTCGCAGGGATCCGCGCGCGGCTGCTCGGGTGTCGTCACGACGCGGTCGAATGCGCCGGGTGCCGACGGGTCGCCGGCCTCGAGGTAGCCGATGCTGCGGCTGCGCGAGCGCGTGGCGTCGGCCAGCCAGCGCGGCACCCCGACGTCGCGCCGCACGTGGCCGTTGCCGGCCAGCAGCACGACGCCGCGCTCGGCATAGCGGTCCACCAGGCGCGCCATGAACTGGTCGCGCGCGACCTGCGCATCGGCCATGCGGCGTGCGGTCGCCGCGTCGAGCATGCCGCAGTGGCTGGCCTCGATGTCGCCGGCATGGGCGACCAGGATGTCGGCCGGCACCTGCGGCGAGAAGCCGCTGTCCGCCAGGCCCAGGCTCATCACGCGGCGGCTGTCGGCACGCGACACGTTGGCCGCGACGATCGGCAGGCCGTGGTCGAGGGCCAGCTGCACGAACGGCCGGTAGAAGGCCCAGTTCCAGCCGGGCGCACCGCCGGCCGCCGCGATCAGCGCATCGGCCGTCGGCGGTGTCGGGGCGGCGCGCAGGCGGTCGATGTCGGGCTGGCGTTCGCGGTCGAGCTGCTCCATCAGCAGGGCCGGGCGGGCGCCGCCGGCCAGCAGGTCCTGGAAGGCCTGCAGCCGCAGCGCCTGCTGGGCGGCATTGTCGTGAACCTCGCCCAGCAGCACGATGGGCGGCTGCGGCGGGCGGATGGCGCAGGCCGACAGGGCCAGCGCAGCGGCGAGGACGAGCGAACGCGGTGTCATGCCCGCATCATCGCCGAGCGCGGCGGCCGGTGCTACGCTCCGCGCCACACCCCAACGACGGAGACATCCCATGCCCGGATTGCTGCCCCAGGTCGATCCCGACGGCCTGCTCGAGTTCTCGGTGGTCTACACCGATCGCGCGCTGAACCACATGTCGAAGAAGTTCCAGGGTGTGCTGCGCGGCATCGCCGACACGCTCAAGCGCACGTACCACGCGCACACCGCGATCGTGATGCCGGGCAGCGGCAGCTTCGGGATGGAAGGCGTGGCGCGCCAGTTCGCGACCGGCCAGCGCGTGCTGGTGCTGCGCAACGGCTGGTTCAGCTACCGCTGGACGCAGATCTTCGAGATGGGGTCCATCCCGTCGACGGCGACGGTGCTGAAGGCGCGGCCGGTGGGTTCGGGCTACCAGGCGGCGTTCGCGCCGGCGCCGATCGGCGAGGTGGTCGAGACGATCCAGCGCGAGCGGCCGGCGCTGGTGTTCGCGGCGCACGTCGAGACGGCCTCCGGGATGATCCTGCCCGACAACTACCTGCGCTCGGTGGCCGATGCGGTGCATGCGGTGGGTGGGCTGTTCGTGCTGGACTGCATCGCGTCGGGCGCGATGTGGGTGGACATGCAGGCCACCGGCGTCGACGTGCTCATCAGCGCGCCGCAGAAGGGCTGGAGCGGCTCGCCGGGCAGTGCCTTCGTGATGCTGAGTGCCGCGGCGCGCGAGCGCATGGCGCAGACGCAGAGCACGAGTTTCGCGTGCGACCTGCGCAAGTGGCTGCAGATCATGGAGACCTACGAGGCCGGCTCGTTCGGCTACCACACGACGATGCCGACCGATGCGCTGACCCGGACCTGGGAGGTGATGCAGGAGACCGAGCGCTTCGGCTTCGAGGCCGCGCGCCAGGCGCAGCAGCAGTTGGGCACCAAGGTGAGGGCGCTGCTGGCGCAGAAGGGCTTCAAGAGCGTCGCGGCGACCGGCTTCGAGGCGCCGGGCGTGGTCGTCAGCTACACCGACGACCCGGAGATCCAGTCGGCCCGCAAGTTCGCCGGGCTCGGGCTGCAGACGGCGGCCGGGGTGCCGCTGCAGTGCGACGAGCCGGCGGATTTCCGCAGCTGGCGCATCGGCTTGTTCGGGCTGGACAAGCTCGCGAACGTGGACCGGACGGTGCAGCAGCTGGCGAACGCGCTCGAACGGATCCGCTGAGCGCGTTCGCGGTCGGGCCTCACACCCCCTTCGGCACCACCTTCAGCAGGTCCCCCAGCCCGGCGCGCTCGAGCAGCTGGGCCCGCATCCGGTCCGCCACGCCGCTGACGATGCCCGAGCCGTCGTCGCTCGGGTCGATGTGCACGCGGTACGGGCGTTGGCCGCAGGGTGCATCCACCGCCGCGACGATCGCGCGCGCCACGTCGGCCACGTCCGCATCCGCCGGCTCCAGCCGGGCCAGCGCCTGGCCCACCTGCTGCGGCAGGCCGGCGTAGTGCACGTCGTAGGCCTGGGCAACGGCCGCGTCCTCCGGGTGCCCGGCGTTCTGGAAGTGGTTCGTCCCCGACGTGAAGGCCCCCGGCACGACGATCGTGGTCTCGACGCCGAAGCGCGCCAGCTCGCCTGCATAGCTCACCGCCAGCGAATCCATCGCCGCCTTGGCCGCGAAGTACGGGCCCAGGTAGGGCGGCGTGCCGCCCTTGACGCTGGAGCTCGACACCCACACCACCAGCCCGTGCCCTTGCCGGCGCAGCTGCGGCAGCGCGGCGCGGTTCACGCGCTGCGTGCTCAGCGTGTTGACGTCGAACAGTTCGGCCACCTGCTCGGGCGTGAAGGCCTCGCTCGGGCCCAGCACCATGTGGCCGGCGTTGTGCACCACCACGTCCAGGCGCTGGTGCGTCCCGGTGATCTGCGCGATCGCGCGGTCGACGCTCGCCTGCGAGCCCACGTCCAGCTCGATGCTGCGCAGGTCGACGCCGTGCTCCCTCGCATAGGTGGCCGCGGCTTCGGCGGCCCGCGCATTGCGCGTCGCAATGGCCCGCATGCCGGCGTAGACGGTGTGGCCGGCGTCGGCCAGCGCACGGGCGGTGAGGGCGCCGAAACCGCTGGACGCACCGGTGATGACGATGATCTTGTTCATGGCTGTGCTCCTGGATGGGTTGAAAGCTCGCTCAGACGATGCCGCCGTTGGCGCGCAGGGTCTGGCCGTTGATCCACGCGCCGTCCTTGCCGGCGAGGAAGGACACGACACCGGCCACGTCGTCCGGCGTGCCCAGGCGCTCCAGCGGCGCCGCCTTGGCCAGGCGCTCGATCACCTCGGCCGGCTTGCCGTTCAGGAACAGCTCGGTCGCGGTGGGCCCGGGGGCGACGGCATTCACCGTCACCTGGCGGCCGCGCAGTTCCTTGGCCAGGATGTTGGTCATCGCCTCGATCGCCGCCTTGCCGGCCGCGTAGGCCGAATACCCCGGCGTCGCGAGGCCGACGATGCTGCTCGAGAAGTTGACGATGCGCCCGCCCGACTGCAGCCGCTTCACCGCTTCGCGCATGGTGTTGAAGCTGCCCTTGACGTTGATGTTGAACAGCCGGTCGAAGGTCTCGTCGTCGGTGTCGACCAGCGCCGGCATGTGGGTCGGCATCACGCCGGCGTTGTTGACCAGCAGGTCGATGCGGCCATAGGCGTGGATGGCTTCGTCGAACAGCTGGCGCACGGCCGCCGGGTCCGACACGTCGGCCTGCACCGCGGTGGCCTGCCCGCCGGCGGCGACGATGGCATCGACCACCTCGGCGGCCGGCCTGGCGCTGCCGGCGTAGTTGACGATGACGGCGAAACCGTCGGCAGCGAGCCGGCGGGCGACGGTGGCGCCGATGCCGCGGGAGGCGCCGGTGACGATGGCAACTTGCTGGTTCATGGTGTGACTCCTGGGGGATGAAGTGAAAGTGAAGCCATTGTTGTTGCTCGGCAGGAATCAATAAATGCAGCAGAATGGCCATCACTGTTCAACCGAAATCAACAAACAAAGAGCTGGCCATGGACCGTTTCCAGACCATGCAGCTGTTCGTCCGCATCGTCGAACTGGGCAGCTTCACCAAGGGCGCCGAAGACCTGGAACTGCCGCGCGCCACCGCCACCCACGCGATCCAGCAATTGGAAAAGCGCCTGGGCACGCGGCTGCTGCAGCGCACGACGCGGCAGGTCAAGCCCACGCCCGACGGCGACGCGTACTACCAGCGCTGCGTGCGGCTGCTGGCCGACCTGGACGAGACCGAATCGGCCTTCGGCCAGTCGCTCGCCAGCCCCAAGGGCAAGCTGCGCGTCGACCTGCAGGAGTCGCTGGCCCGGCGCTTCCTGCTGCCGCACCTGGGCGAGTTCTGCAGCCGCTACCCGGACATCGAGCTCGAGATCGGCATGGGCGACCGCTTCGTCGACCTGGTGCGCGAGGGCGTGGATTGCGTGCTGCGCGCCGGCAGCCCGCGCGATTCGACGATGGTGCTGCGGCACGTGGCCGACAAGCCGCAGTTCACCTGCGCGAGCCCGGCCTACCTGGAGAAATACGGTGTGCCGGCCTCACTGGCCGACCTGGCGCAGCACCGGGCGGTGAATTTCCTGTCCAGTGCCACCGGCCGCCGCATCCCGTTCGATTTCATCGTCGACGGGCAGCCCCAGTCGGTGCTGATGAAAGGCAGCGTCTCGGTGCGGCATGCCGATGCCTACCTGGCCTGCTGCCTTGCCGGGCAGGGGCTGATCCAGCTGCCGCGCTACAACGCGCAGGCCGACCTGGCGGCCGGGCGCCTGGTGGAGGTGCTGGGCGCTTGGTGCCCGCCGCCGATGCCGGTGTCGCTGCTGTACCCGCACAGCCGCCAGCTGTCGCCGCGCGTGCGGGTGTTCGTCGACTGGGTGGTCGAGCGCATGCGGGATGCGCCGCTTTAGCCCGGGTCAGCGCCGCGCCGACTCGCGCACCCGGGTGACTTCGCGCTTGATCGCCGCCGGCACTGCGCTGGCCGCGGCGGCCGGAATCGCCGCCGCCATCAGCAGCATGTCGGCCGCGAAGGCATTGCGGTCGGCCCGTTCGGTCACCGGCAGGCCGATGGCCAGCGCAGCGAAGGCGACAGCCACCGGCAGGGCCACGCCGACCCCGGGGAGCAGCCGCCGCGACGGCGTGGGTGAGAGGTGGGACGGGCTCATGGTGTGTTCTCCCTGGCGATGGAGAAACTGTACGGAGAGCCCGATCCCCCTGGTGTAGGTGCGCTCAAGAACCCGCTGTAGGAATTCCCCCCGAGTCGGCCATCTCGTGCACGCTGCGTGCCTGGCTAGAGCGTGTTCAGGAAAGCCAGCACCGCCGCCCGGTCGTCGCGCGACAAGGCCTCGAAGCGCTGCCGGCTGGTGTCGGCCTCGCCGCCGTGCCAGCCGATCGCCTCCATCAGTGTGCGGGCGCGCCCGTCGTGCAGGTAGCGCACGTTCTGCACGCCGCCTTGCACGAAGGGCAGAGAGCCGATGCCCCACAGCGGCGCGGTGCGCCACATCGACGGCTGCGCCTTGCCCTCGGCCACCGTGTCCGCCAGGCCCGCGCCCATGTCGTGCAGCAGCAGGTTGGTGTACGGGTGGATGGTCTGGTCGCGCAGCTCGGCGAGCGGGTGGGTCTTGCCGGTCTTCAGCGTCGCCGTGTGGCAGCCTGTGCAGTTGACCTGCGCGAACAACTGCGCACCGCGCGCCACCTGGGCCGGGTTCACCTCGTGCTCGGGCGACACGCGCACGCCCGCCGGGAAGGCGCTGCGCAGGCTGCGCTGCGCCGGCACGGCCAGCAGCTGCAGGTACTGCACGACGCGTTGCAACTCCTGGTCGTTGAGGCCCGTGCCTTGCGGGTTGGTCCGGCAATCGGCCGCCGCCCTCTGGCAGCTGCGCGACGGATACACCGGCGATACCACCCCCAGGTCGTTGACCAGCGCCTCGGCCGCCTGGTGGCGCAGGCTCGCCTTGCCTGCCTTCCAGCCGAAGCGGCCCAATCGCGCCTGGCCGGATTCCGGGTCGGTCACGAGGTTGGGCACGCCGCGGATGCCGTCGCCATTCGCATCGCCCGGGTCGGCCAGCGCGAGCACCGTGCTCTCGGGCAGGGCCTCGAGCAGGCCGACGCCGATCACCTGCGGCGCCTGGCGCGGCGAATACTGCGCCGGCACCGGGCCCTTGAAGGCATACACCGGCTTCTGCAGCGCGACCTGCTCGCCATCGGCCAGCGTGCGCACCGTCGTCGTGTAGCTTTGCACGTTGACGCTGTAGTCGGCCGCGCCGTCGGCGCTGGCTTTCTGCAGCACGTTGAGCCCGTAGGTCGGGTCGGGCACGCGCTTGCCATCCGCACCGGCGGTGCCGGTCAGCACCGTGCCGGCGAACACCGCACCCGCCGCCGGTGCCGCCGTGCGGCCGTTCAGCGCGTGGCAGCCGATGCAGCTCACCTGGTTGTAGCGCGGGCCCAGCTGGCCGGCATGGGTGCTGAACACCGGGTTGCTCTCCGGGTGCTCCGAGTGCCGGCCGTCGACGAACGAGGTGTGGAACAGCCGCCGCCCCTCGACGAAGCGCTTGGTGTTCTGGATGCCGATGTTGTTGGCCATCTGCTGGAACACGCGCATCGGCTCTTCGGAGTAGTTGTACGACAGGCTGGTCTGCCCGCCGGACAGCGTCTCGGGCGGCAGCGGCGCCGAGTCCAGGTTCGGTGCGATGCCGTACCACGGCCGCAGCCCGACGCCGGCCACGTACAGCTGCTCGAACGAGTAGTAGCGCGCGCCGCCGCCGTCGACCACCGCGCTGCCGTCGGCGTTGTACTTCAGCCGCGGGGCCGGGGCCAGCTCGACCGGGTCGCCGACCTTCAGCGTGCTGTGCGGGTCGGTGCGCCAGTTGGTGTCGACCGAGAACTGGCAGTCGGCGTCCGGCTGCCCGGCGATGCAGATCGGCAGCGGGTAGTTGTCCTGGTTCAGGAACTTCGGGTTGCCGAAGCCGTAGTTCAGCGCCCAGCCGTAGTCGCGCACGTTCGGGTCGCCGGCGTTGCGGAACAGGCTGAAGGTGGTGCCGTCGAAGATGCCGTCGTTGACGCGCAGCGTGAAGGTGATCTTCGAGCGGCCGGCGGGCACCTCGTCACGGATCACCAGGCCGAAGGTTCGGTTCTGGAAGTAGAACGACGGGAAGGTCAGGTAGCGGCCGGGACCCTGGTCGGGCGCGTCCCACGGCTCGCCGCGCTCGCGCGCATGGCGCTCGGTCGGGCGCATGCCCATGTAGGTGACCAGCGTGCCGTCGGCCTCGACGGCCTGGATCGTCTCGGTGACCTGCGTGCCTTCCGGGAACAGCGGCACGACGCCGACCGGGTCGGGCGGGGTGCCCGTGCCGCCGACCAGCTTGAACTGCTGCGTGCCGGCGGCGGTGCAACCGTACTGGCGCAGCGCCGCGGCATCGGCCTGCACGCACTTGCCGCTGTTGACGTTGGCCAGCGTCACGACGCCCGCGCCGAACTCGGTGAGCCGGAAGCGCTGCGCGTTGGTGCCGTTGTCGGTCCATTGCTGCAGTGGTGCACCGTCGGCGCCGGACGCGTTCTGCACGTCCACCGCCAGGCCGTTGGCCGCGACCGTGAGCTTGTGAACGCCGCTGGACACCTGGGCCAGGTCGAACTGTTGCGTCGCCGCGCTGCTGCAGGCCTGCAGCTGCAGCGCGCTGCCGCTGGCATTGCCGTTCACGCCGATGCACTGGCCGGTGGCCACGCTTTGCAGCGCATAGCGGCCCGCGGTCACGGCCATCGCCTGTTCTTTCGACGATGCGGCATCGGTGCCGGATGAGGGGGAGGGGGCTTCGTTGCCGCCGCAGGCCGAGAGCAGCSCGGCCACCAGGCCGATGCTCGAAGCCCATGCGCGGCCCAACCCGCCTGCAGGGATCTGTCTCATGTCGTCTCCTCGTAGAGTGGCAGAAACGGTCCCTGTACTGCGGTCATTGGAACCGGTTCCAATTACAGCGACGCCATTGAACTCCTGCCGGCGCGACTCGTCCAGTCGGATAGCAAATCTTTCGTTCACGGCGTCTTCCTACATCAACGCGCGTCATCTGCCGCTGGCCTGGCCGGCGTCGGTCGTCCTAGGCTTGCTTCGTCGCGAACGTCGTCGAAGGAGTCCCGCCATGCCCCACGCCATCTGGAAAGGCGCCATCAGCTTCGGGCTGGTGCACGTGCCGGTCGCGCTGTATCCCGCGTCGTCCGAATCGGGCGTCGACTTCGACTGGCTCGACAAGCGCTCGATGGACCCGGTGGGCTACAAGCGCGTCAACAAGCGCACTGGCCGCGAGATCGACAAGGCGAACATCGTGAAGGGCGTCAAGGTCGAGGGCGGCGACTACGTCGTGCTGAGCGACGACGAGATCAAGACCGCGTACCCGAAGACCACGCAGACCATCGAGATCGAGTCCTTCGCGCATGCCGGCGAGATCCCGTTCACGCAGCTCGACCGGCCCTACTACCTGGAGCCGCTGCCCAAGGGCGAGAAGGTGTATGCGCTGCTGCGCGAGGCGATGCTGGAGGCCGGCGTGATCGGCATCGCGCGCGTCGTGATGCACACCAAGGAGCACCTGGCCGCGCTGATCCCCAGCGGCCCGGCGCTGATGCTGAACACGCTGCGCTGGGCGGCCGACATCCGCCCGTGGGACGACATCAAGCTGCCGCCCGAGGGCAAGAAGGGCAGCAACCTGAAGGAGGCCGAGCTGAAGATGGCGCGCCAGCTGATCGGCGACATGACCGAGACCTGGAAGCCCGAGGCCTATGCCGACCGCTTCACCGAGGCCATCCATGCGCTGGTGGCCAAGCGCGTGCAGAGCGGCGACACCGAGAAGGTCGAGGCGATGGAAGAGGGCGCGCAGGCCGGCCCGAGCAACGTGGTCGACCTGACCGAGCTGCTGGCCCGCAGCCTGAAGCGCAAGCCGGCCGCCGAAGCCGCACCGGCCCGCAAGGCACCTGCGCGCAAGGCCGCGGCGCGCAAGCGGGCGTAGCCGGGCGCGATGCCGCGCACGCAGGCGGCGGCCGATCCGCTGCACACCTATTGGTCCAAGCGCGATTTCAGCAAGACGCCCGAACCGCGCGGCGAGCGGGCCGCGGCCGGGCCCGAGCGGGTGTTCGTGGTGCAGAAGCACGATGCGACCCGGCTGCACTACGACTTCCGCCTCGAGCTGGGCGGCGTGATGCTGTCGTGGGCCGTGCCCAAGGGCCCGAGCCTCGATCCGCAGGACAAGCGCATGGCCGTGCGCACCGAAGACCACCCGATCTCGTACAACGACTTCGAAGGCCGCATCCCCACGGGGCAGTACGGTGCCGGCGACGTGATCGTCTGGGACCGCGGCACCTGGCAACCGGTGGGCGACCCGCAGAAGGGCCTGGCCGCCGGCAAGCTGGTGTTCGCGCTGCAGGGCGAGAAGCTGCACGGGTCGTGGGAGCTGGTGCGGCTGCGCAAGCCGGGCACCCCCCGGCAGGAAGCCTGGCTGCTGTTCAAGAAGAAGGATGCGTTCGCGCGTCCGCATGCGCAGTACGACGTCGTCAGCGCGCTGCCCGACAGCGTGATCGGCCGCCCGCCGAAGGCCGACACCGGCGGGGCGGTGAAGGCGCCGCTGCCGAAGACGCTGTCGCCGCAGCTCGCGACGCTGGCCAGTGGCGTGCCGGCCGATGGCGACTGGGGCTTCGAGATCAAGTTCGACGGCTACCGGATCATGGCGCGCGTCGAGCGCGGCAAGCCGGCGCTGATCACCCGCGGCGGCCACGACTGGACCGCCAGGATGCCGCGCATCGCCGCCGCGCTGCGCCGGCTGGACCTGGCGTCGGCCTGGCTGGACGGCGAGATCGTCGTGCTCGGCGACGAGGGCCTGCCGGTCTTCAACCGGCTGCAGAACGCCTTCGACGGCGGCGCCACGCAGGACCTGTCGTACTTCCTGTTCGACCTGCCGTACCTCGAGGGCCACGACCTGCGCGCGCTGCCGCTGCGCGAGCGCCGCCGGCTGCTGAAGCAACTGCTCGATGCCAAGGGCAGCGAGCCGCTGCGCTTCAGCGAGGCCTTCGCGGCCGATGCYGCGAGCGTGCTGCAGTCGGCCTGCCGGCTGAACCTGGAAGGCGTGATCGCCAAGCGCCAGGATGCGCCCTACGTGTCGCGCCGCAGCGAGACCTGGCTGAAGCTGAAATGCCAGCTGCGCCAGGARTTCGTSATCGGCGGCTTCACCGACCGCGGCGGCCACCCCGGCGCGGCGCAGGTCGGCAGCCTGCTGCTCGGCGTGCACGACGACGCCGGCCGGCTGGTGTCGGTGGGCAGCGTCGGCACCGGCTGGAGCACGCGCGCCGCGGCCGATCTGAAGAAGAAGCTGGTGCCGCTGGAGACGGATGCTTCACCCTTCGACGTCGACCTCAAGAAAGGCCGCTGGTCGCGCCGGCCGCAGGGCGCGGAGCGCTGGGTCGAGCCGACGCTGGTCGCCGAGGTGCGCTTCGGCGAATGGACACCCGACGGACAGATCCGCCATGCGGCGTTCGAGGGCCTGCGCAGCGACAAGCCGGCGCAACGCATCACGCGCGAGCAGCCGCTGCCCGCGCCGGTCCCGGCTTCGACCAAGGTCTCGCACCCCGGACGCGTCATCGATGCGAGCACCGGGCTGACCAAGCTCGACCTGGTGCGCTACTACGAGAGCATCGCCGAGTGGATGCTGCCGCACCTGGCAGGCCGGCCATGCTCGCTGGTGCGCGGGCCCGGCGGCGTCGGCGGCCCGCTGTTCTTCCAGAAGCATGCCGACCGGCGCAGCCTCCCCGGCATTCGCGAACTCGACCCGGGGCTGTGGCCCGGCCACGACGCGCTGCTCGAGGTGCCGGACGCCGCCGCGCTGGCCGGCGCCGCGMAGATGAACGTGATCGAGTTCCACACCWGGAACGCGCTGGCCCGGCGCATCGACAAGCCGGACCGGCTGGTGTTCGACCTCGACCCGGGCGAGGGCGTCGAATGGCGGCGCGTGCAGGAAGCGGCCACGCTGACGCGCGCGTTGCTGCAGCAGCTGGGCCTGGCCAGCTGGCTCAAGACCAGCGGCGGCAAGGGCCTGCACGTGGTCGTGCCGCTGAAGCCGCAGCACGGCTGGGACGCGGTGAAAGGCTTCTCGCAGGCCGTGGTGCAGCACATGGCGGGCGTCATCCCGGACCGCTTCGTCGCGAAGAGCGGGCCGTCGAACCGCAAGGGCCGGATCTTCGTCGACTACCTGCGCAACGGCCATGGCGCGACCACCGCCGCGGCGTTCTCCGCGCGGGCGCGGCCGGGGCTGGGCGTGTCGATGCCGGTGGCCTGGGAGCAGTTGGACGAGCTGAAGGGCGGGGCGCAGTGGACGGTCGCGACGGCGCGCGAGCACCTGTCGTTCCAGCGCGAGGATCCGTGGAAGGACTACTGGGCCACGCACCAGGCGCTGGCGCAGCCGATGCAGCGGCTGGGGTTCAAGCCGCCGCGCGCGGCACCTGCGAGCGCACCCAGCTGACGATCTCCTGGGCCGGCAATGCACCGCTGCGGCGCGCGATCTCCTTGCCGCCGCGGAACAGCAGCAGCGTCGGGATGCTGCGGATGCCGTAGGCCGCGGCGCTGCGCTGGGCGGCCTCGGTGTCGAGCTTCGCGAAGCGCACGTCCGGCAGTTGGCGCGCCGCCGCCTCGAACTGCGGCGCCATCGAACGGCAGGGCCCGCACCAGGCGGCCCAGCAATCGACCAGCAGCGGCATCTCGCTGCCTGCCAGGTGGCGTTCGAGGCTGGCGTCGTCGACCTCGATCGGGTGGTCGGGCAGCAGCTTCGCGCCGCACTGGCCGCACAGCGGATCGTCGCGCAGCCGCGCGTCGGGCACGCGGTTGCGGGTCAGGCAGGATGGGCAGACGAGTTGCATCAGCGGCCTCCTTCGGGGCTGTCAGCCGGCGTAGTTCTCGGGGAAGAAGCGGCGCTCGACCAGCTCGATCAGGATGTGCAGCACCTTGATGTGCAGCTCCTGCACGCGGTCGGCATAGCGGCCGCCGGGGGTGCAGACGTAGACGTCGCTGAGCGCCTCGAACTCGGGGTTGCGCTTGCCGGTGAGCGCGATCACCGCCACGCCCTGTGCCTTCGCGGCGCGCGCGGCGCGCAGGATGTTCTTGCTGGTGCCGCTGGTGCTGATGGCCAGCAGGCAGTCGCCCGGGCGGCCGTGCGCCTCGACGTAGCGCGAGAACACCTGTTCGTAGCCGAGGTCGTTGCCGACGCAGCTCATGTGGCTCGCATCGCTGATCGCGGCGGCGGCGAGCGCCGGGCGGTCGGCACGGTAGCGGCCGGTCAGCTCTTCGGCGAAGTGCATTGCATCGCACATCGAGCCGCCGTTGCCGCACGAATAGACGCGGCCCTTGCGTTCGAAGACCTCGATCAGCAGCGCGGCGGCGCGCTCGACGCTGGCAAGCGCGTCGCGGTCCGACAGCAGGGCATCGAGGGCGCGCTGGGCTTCGCGCAGGTTGGACTGGATGTGTTCGATCATGGCGGGTTTTCCATCGGGACAGGTGGGGACGGCGGGCCCGTCCTCAATGCCCCGAGGTTAACCCTTGACGGCGCTCAATCTGGCCGGCGCAGCGGCCCGCCGCAGGCCGCGCCGGGCCTCGGCCAGGTGCCAGGCGGCGGCCGACAGCGTCCAGCACAGCCAGGCCGTCCACAGCGAGTGGCTCAGGTAGTGCGCGCCTCGCATCACCTGCACCCAGGCGAACACGGCGCCGCAGGCCAGCGCGATCGCCAGCCAGCGGCGCGCGGCCACCGGCGCGGTGCGGCGCAGCGCGAACCAGCCGGCAAGAAAGCAGAACGCGGTCGACGCGTGGCCCGACGGGAAGCAGCGGCCCGGCCCGCCGTCCTGCTTCCAGAACTGCCAGTGCGGCACGTAGCCGACGGCGAGGTCGCCGCCGAAGCGCGCCTGGTCCCAGGGGCAGCTGGTCGCGCTGCCGTGCTTGAGCAGCGGGATCAGGATCACGCAGGCCAGCGTCACCAGCACCCACAGCACGCGTTCGCGGCGCGACAGCCCGCGCGCGAAGGGCAGCGGCCACCGGATGTTGACGAGCAGCACGCCGAACAGCGCCCAGGCCGGATAGCGCGCCCAATCGTGCAGCAGCGTGCCGGTGATCCAGCGGTCGCGCCATGCGAAGCCCTGCGCATTGCCGAACCACGAACTCAGCGCCAGGTCGAGCCCGCTCAGGTCCCAGGCCAGCAAGGCCGCCAGCGACAGCAGGATGACCAGCGTGTCGGCGCGAAGCGTTCGGGAAATCCCGAAGGCCGGCAGGGCAGGAGAGGGCGCGAGCATGTGCCGGCATGCTGCGCAGCGCGACTTAGCGCAGCCTTAGGCCGGCACGCGGATGCCGGTTCGGCGTGACATTGTTGTGCTATGGTCGCGCCCGCACGCCTCGGGGGCTCAGCCCCGCGGCGATGCAGCCTTGGTCTCGGCGTACGAAGGGAAGTCGGTCGACAAGAACCGACGCGGGAGGCGGCGCCTGTCGCAACTCATGGAAACTCCGATGTCGAAAACACTGGCCCAACTGAAAAAAGAAATCGCAGCACTCTCGCGCGAAGCCGAGAAGCTGCAGCGCAAGGAAATCGAAGGCGTCGTCGCACGCATCAAGGAAGCGATCGAGGCCTATGGCCTGACGGCCGCCGACCTGGGCCTGTCAGGAGCAAAGCGCGGCGCGAAGGCCGCCGGCAAGGCGCCCGCCACGAAGCGCGGGCGCAAGAAGGCCGCCGGCGCACAGGTGAAGTTCCGCGACGAGGCCGGCAACGTGTGGGGCGGCCGCGGCCCGCGTCCGAAATGGCTGCGCGATGCGCTCGCCGCAGGGAAACAGCTCTCGGACTTCGCGGTCTAGAAATGACGGCACGCGGGTCGGCTTGGGGCGGCCCGGTGCTCGGCCCGCCGGCCCGTCCGGGTTATCCCTCTTCCCCGGACCTCTCCTCGATCTTCAAATAGCAAACGTTGGCGCAAACGTTTGCCAACAGTCCGTACCCCCGTTTCGAGGAGACATCGAACATGACGATCGCATTCAACCGCCGCGCCACCGCCCTGGCCGCCGCCACGCTGGCCGCCAGCCTGTTCCTGCCCGCCGCGCATGCCGACGACGCCAAGCCGCGGGTCGGCCTGGTGATGAAGTCGCTGGCCAACGAGTTCTTCAAGAACATGACCGAGGGCGCACTGGCGCACGAGAAGAAGCGCGGCGACTTCACGCTGAAGGCGGTCGGCATGCAGTCCGAGACCGACTTCGACGCGCAGACCGCGGCGGTCGAGAACTTCGTGACGCAGAAGTACGACGTGATCGTGATCGCGCCGGCCGACTCGCGCGCGATGGTCGCGCCGATCGCGAAGGCGCTGAAGGCCGGCATCACCGTCGTCAACTTCGACGTCGCGCTCGACCCGGCCGCGATGAAGAAGGCCGGCCTCGACCTGGCCTTCGTCGGCCCCGACAACCGCGCCGGCGCCAAGATGGCCGGCGACGAGCTGGCCAAGGCCATCGGCCCGGGCGCCAAGATCGTGATCATCGAAGGCAACCCCGGCGCCGACAACGCGCTGCAGCGCAAGCTCGGCTTCGAGGACGCGGCCAAGCAGGGCAAGCTGAACATCGTGGCCTCGCAGACCGCGCACTGGGAGACCGAGGAAGCGAACGCGGTCTTCACCAACATCCTGACTGCCAACCCCGACATCAAGGGCGTGATGGTGGCCAACGACTCGATGGCGCTGGGCGTCGCGAAGGCGCTCGACGCGGCCGGCAAGGGCGGCCAGATCAAGGTGGTCGGCTTCGACAACATCCCGGCCATCCGCCCGCTGATCAAGTCGGGCAAGGTGCTGGCCACGGTCGACCAGTTCGGCACCGACATGGCGGCCAATGCCATCGACTACGGCATCAAGTCGCGCAAGGACAAGCAGCCGCTGAAGGGCTGGGTCAAGACGCCGATCGAGCTGGTGACGGCCAAGAACCTGAAGTGACCCGGTGAGCGCGCTCGAACTGCAGGGCCTGACGCGCCGCTACCCCGGCGTGACGGCGCTCGACGGCGTCAACCTCTCGCTGCAGCGCGGCGAGGTGCATGCGCTCGCGGGCGAGAACGGTGCCGGCAAGTCCAGCCTGATCAAGATCCTGGGCGGCGCCGACCGGCCCGACGCCGGCACGATGCGGCTGTTCGGCCAGCCCTACGCGCCGCACACGCCGCTGGACGCGATGCGTGCCGGCATCCGCGTGGTGCACCAGGAGCTGCACATGATGGGCGAGCTGTCGGTGGCCGAGAACCTGCTGTTCGAGCAGCTGCCGCGCACGCGGCTCGGGCTGCTCGACCGCACGGCGATGGCGCGGCGTGCGCGCGAGCTGCTGTCGCTGGTGGGGCTGGACGACCTGGCGCCGGCCACGCGCGTGGGCTCGCTGGGCATGGCGCAGCAGCAGCTGATCGAGATCGCGAAGGCGCTGTCGAACCAGGCCGGCGGCAACCGCATCGTCATCATGGACGAGCCGACCGCGACGCTGACGCCGCGCGAGACCGACCGCCTGCTGGCGATCATCCGCAAGCTGCGCGACGACGGCGTCACGGTGGTGTTCGTTTCACACCACCTGCAGGAGCTGTTCGACGTCTGCGACCGCGTGACGGTGCTGCGCAACGGCCGGCACGTCGCGACGCAGGCGATGGCCGACACCACCACCGGCGAGCTGGTGCGGCTGATGGTGGGCCGCGACCTGGTCGATCGCCCGCCGCGTGCCGCGCCGCAGCTCGACCTGCAGCAGCCGGCGGCGCTGCGCGTCGAAGGCCTGCGCTTTGCCGGCCAGCGCAGCGCGCGGCCGATCGACTTCAGCCTGCGCTACGGCGAGATCGTCGGCCTGGCCGGGCTGGTCGGCTCGGGCCGGACCGAGACGGTGCGCGCGATCTTCGGCGCCGACCGCGCGGTGGCCGGGCAGCTGTGGCGCGACGGGCAGCCGGTGCGCATCGCGAGCCCCGCCGACGCGCTGGCCCACGGCATCGCGCTGGTCACCGAGAACCGCAAGGAAGAAGGCCTGGTGCTGGACATGCCGATCCGCGCCAACCTGAGCCTCGCGCGCATGGACGCCGTGTCGCAGGCCGGCCTGCTGCGCCCTGACGCCGAGACCGCGGCGGCGCAGCGCATGGTGGCCGAGCTGCAGATCCGCCTCGCGTCGCTCGCGCAGCCGGTGCGCCAGCTGTCGGGCGGCAACCAGCAGAAGGTGGTGCTCGGCAAGTGGCTGCTGCGCGACCCCAAGGTGCTGCTGCTGGACGAGCCGACGCGCGGCGTCGACGTCGGCGCCAAGGCCGAGATCCATGCGCTGCTCGAGCGCATGGCGGCGGCCGGCATGGCGGTGCTGGTGGTGTCGTCCGACCTGCGCGAGCTGATCGGGCTGTGCGACCGCATGCTGGTGCTCAGCCGCGGCGCGCTGGTCGGCGAGGTGCCGCGCGCGCAATTCGACGAAGAGGCCATCCTCGCGATGGCGTACCAGGAATACCTCGTTCGTCCGCAGCAAGCGGCCTAGGACCTGAATGCAATGCAAGCCATGAACCTGCCTTCTTCCCCTTTGCCGGCCGGCGCGTTCGGCGACCGCGCGGCGCGCGTGCTGCGCGAGGCCGGCATCGGCCTGGCGCTGCTGCTGCTGCTGGGCGTGTTCGCGCTGCTGTCGCCGATCTTCCTGACGGCCGGCAACATCACCAACATCTTCACGCAGATCTCGATCAACGTGATCCTCGCGGTCGGCATGACCTTCGTGATCCTGGTCGGCGGCATCGACCTGTCGGTGGGCTCGGTGATGGCTTTCTGCGCGGTGGTGGCCGGCACGGTGCTGAAACTGGAAGGGCTGGACCCGGCCCTGGCGATCGCGCTGGCGCTCGCGGCCAGCATCGCGGTGGGGGCGGCCTGCGGGCTGGTCAACGGCGCGGTGTCGGCCTGGTGGGCGATCCCGTCCTTCATCGTCACGCTGGGCATGCTGAACATCGCGCGCGGCGCGGCGCTGCAGTGGACGCAGGCGCGCTCGATCTACGAGTTCCCGGATGCCTTCAACAACTTCGGCAGCGCGACGCTGCTGGGCGTGCCGGCGATCTTTCTTGTCGCGTTGGCGCTGGTGCTGGCCGGCTGGTTCGTGCTGAACCGCACCGTGTTCGGCCGCCTGATCTATGCGATCGGCAACAACGAAGAGGCGGTGCGGCTGGCCGGCCACAGCGTGCGCTTCTACAAGATCGCGGCCTTCGTGATCTGCGGCGCGGCGGTCGGCGTCGGCGCGGTGATCTACATGACGCGGCTGACGATCGCGAGCCCGATCTCCGGCATCGGCTTCGAGCTGAACGCGATCGCCGCCGTCATCATCGGCGGCACCAGCCTGAGCGGCGGGCGCGGCTCGATCATCGGCACGCTGCTCGGAGCGTGCATCATCGGGGTCCTGGCCAACGGCCTGATCCTGATCGGCATGAGCGACTTCCTTCGTCAGATGGTCACCGGTTTCGTCATCATCCTCGCGGTGATCCTGGATGTGCTGCGCGCGCGCCTGGCCACGAGGGCCGCACGATGAGCACCACGGCACGCAGCAGCACCATCAAGGACGTGGCCCTGCACGCCCAGGTGTCGGTGACGACGGTGTCGCACGTGGTCAACAACACGCGTTTCGTCAGCGAGGCGGCGCGCCAGCGGGTGCTGCAGGCCATCGACGAGCTGCGCTACGTGCCCAGCGCGCTGGCGCGCAGCCTGAAGAGCAACCGGACGCACACCATCGGGATGATGATCCCGAACAGCTCGAACCCGTATTTCGCCGAGATCATCCGCGGCATCGAGGACACCTGCTACGCCGCGGGCTTCAACGTGATCCTGTGCAACTCGGACGACGATCCGCTGAAGCAGAGCACCTACGTGCGCCTGCTCAGCGAGAAGCAGGTCGACGGGCTGATCGTGATGTCGTCCGGCGCCGACGGCGAGCTGCTGGACACCTTGCGCGACGCCAGCATGCCGCAGGTGGTGGTCGACCGCGAGATCGACGACCTGGCGGCCGACCTGGTCGAGGTGAACCATGAGGCCGGCGGGCTGATCGCGACGCAGCACCTGCTGGCGCTCGGGCACCGGCGCATCGCGTGCATTGCCGGGCCGCAGTCGCTGTCGTCGGCACGCCAGCGCGTGCTCGGCTACCACCGCGCGCTCGGCGAGGCCGGCATCGCGGTCGACGACCGGCTGCTGCGCAGCGCCGATTTCACGAGCGCCGGCGGGCATGCGGCGATGGCCTCGCTGCTCGACGGCGCGGTGCAGCCGACGGCGGTGTTCGCGTCGAACGACCTGATGGCGATCGGCGCGGTGTGCGCCGCGGCGGCGAAGGGCCTGCGCATCCCGCAGGACCTGTCGGTGATCGGCTTCGACGACATCGCGCTGTCGGCCTACAGCAACCCGCCGCTGACGACGGTGGCGCAGCCCAAGCACCGCACCGGCGAGCTGGCGGCGCAGCTGCTGATGCAGCGCATCGCCGACCGCCACCGCACGCTGCAGCGCGAGATCTTGCAGCCCTCGCTGACGGTGCGGCAGTCGACCGGGCCGGCCCCAGCATGACGAAGCGCATCGTCGTGCTC
>NZ_JBFUEB010000038.1:0-51515 GCF_056404395.1 Rhizobacter sp. P2_D12
CCATGTGCCGGAACGTTTGGACGCGGCCCCAATCGTAGGTGAGGCGAATCCATATCTCGACAAAGATTTCATCCTCACTGCTCATGGACGACTTGGCCATCGAAAGGTCCCTTGCGAGTGCAAACGCCTGCAATGTACCGCTTGGACCGGATCAACTCGCGCCGACGCGGACGTGGATCTCGCAATCGTGGTGGCCCAAGGAGGCCTGAGTTCATCACGGTGGACAACCGTATGTCCACGGACGCGCCGCTAGAATTCGCCGAGCCGCGCGCGCGTGCGCGAGACCGACATAACGGCTGAGTGCGCCGCAAAATTTCTCGGCCGTCGTCCGTCTCGCCGCCCCTCCCGGCGCCGCGCAGTATCAAACGTCTGCCAGTTCTGCGGCCAGCTCGGCGGCCATGTCGTTGGCGACCTTGCGCGCCTGGCCTGCGTGGGTCGTGGCGTTGCGATCGGCGGGTGTGTAGTGACAGCCCTCCAGGAAGGCGAAGCTCATCGCGTCGATCAAGTCGGGGGACTTCAGCCCCTCCTCGCGCATCTTCTCTTTGGACATCATCACGTACCGGAGCCCCCCCGCCTCGGTGAAGTGGTACGGCAAACGCGCGCCCTGGCCGATGATCCGCTCCTTGAGGGTGCGATCGATCTTCTGGGGGAGAACCACCCGCCCCTGGCGGACGGCGTCACGGAAGCGAACCATGGCGCAGGCGCGCAGGTTGTAGTAGCGCTCCTTGTATTCCTTCTTGAAGCAGGGCTGCCCCCAGTCCACCCGGTGCACGACACCCCCGCTGCGCTCGATCAGCTTGCACACCGCGTGACCGATGCCGCCGTTGTCCACGTACAGCGTGGCGTTGCTGAGCTGCCCCAGGAGGTTCGTGAGGTCGCCCGCCATGTCGATCTCGTTCTTGGTGTTCGAACAGATCGGCACCTCGATGTACTCGACGCGGCGTGCGTCTGGGCCCTGGTCGCCGTCCCCGATGATCTTGGCGAGCACGGCCACGCTGTCGTCGCGGTACTCGCCCATGCCCACGTCGCCCAGCAGCACCAGGCCGAACGGCTCGTCGTCCTCGATGATCTTGCGCGGCTGGAATGCGCGCTCCAGGTCTTCCCGGCTCAGGAGGGTGTTGCTGCTGTTCTCGGCGAACAGCCCCCGGCAGCGGATCTTGTACTCGATGCTGTCGCGGCCACCGCATTCGAACATGCGCGCCTTCAGCCAGTCGTCTGTTGCGAACGGGCTGTTCTCGGAGCTGAAGCGCAGCGAAGTCCACTGCCCCCCAGCCGCCTTGCGCAGGCTATGGTGGCTGTCGTAGAACCGCCCGGCGTTGCGCGCGCCCTGGCTCGCCATGAGCGTGCGGTTGCCGCCCTGCGTCTGCGTGCCGTCGATCACGTTGAAGTGGTCGTCCGGAACCCCGGCGGCCTCGTCGATGATGATGAGCTGCCAGAAGCGGTGCTTGCCGGCCACGCCGATCGCCTGGCCTTTGGCCATCGCAATCTGGCTGATGAACCACTGGCTTTCGTAGCCCCGGACCGCCACCCGCGTCTTCGTGATGTCGAAGTAGTCGTTGATCCAGCCGTACTCGCCGTTGGCGATCGCCAAGCGGGCGTCGCTCATCTCCTTCCAGACGCCGTCTGCGACCTGGCTGACCAGGGGCGCGCCGATGTAGGTGTTGCTGCCCACCTCCACCTTGCCGTCGTAGATCGCGAGTGGGTAGCACAGCAGGTGCCACAGCGCGATGCGGCCGAACGCGGCGGTCTTGCCCGTCGAGGTGCCCGATACCACGCTCACGCGCGCCGTGGGGTYGGCGATCTGGATCAGCAGCTCGGCCTGATCCTCGCTGGGCGTCATCCCGCAGACCTCCACCGCGAACGCGAGGGGGTCAGCGCAGTACCGCTCGACGAAGGCCTCGTAGCGCGGGTCAGCGAAGATCGACTGCTTCGCCACGCCCTCAGTCGCCCGCCATCCCGAGCGCGTTGCGGCGCGCGCGCACCTCGGCGGCCTTCTCCAAGGCGGCGTTCATCTTGCTCGCGAACCGAGCGTCAGCCGTCTCCATGTCCAGGCTGACGTGCTCGATCGTCTGCTCGGTCTTGTCCTTCCACTTGTCGCCCTGGCGATTCTTGAGCCACCACTGGATCGCGCTCACGTCGGGCTCGATGATCTTCGTGTACGGCGTCTTGACGACCTCGCTGCCCGCGTTCCCGCCGAGGCTGACCGTGCGGATGTCGATGTCGGGATGCTCATAGCCGATCGCGGCTTGGTACAGGCGCTCCGCAACCTTGCTGTCGGCCTCCAGCTTCCCCAGCTTCAACATGCGGCCGAACTCGGGATGCGCGAGCTGCCACCGCTCGATGGTGCGCTCGCTGAAGCCCAGGTACTCGGCGAGCTGCTTGTTCGTCGCGCCCATGATGCTGCAGAGCCGATGCGCGATCTCGACGTACTCCGGCCGGAACAGACTCGGCCGGCCGCCCTTCTGTGCGCTCTCCTCGGCATCCAGTCCCGACTCTGGATCACTCTCGGTGCGCGGCGCTGGCTCTGCCTTCGGCACGACCAACGGCCTGGGCTTCGCCTTAGGCTTCGGCTTGGCGGCCTCTTTCCGGGCTGCCGGGGCCTTCTTCTTGCCCACCTGTGGGCTTGCCTCGGGCGCGGGTGCGCGAGGCTTCTGCGCGGCCTTCTGCGCTGGCGCCTTCGGAACGCCGATCGCCGCACCCTTGGCGGCCTTCTTGGGCATCGGAGTCTTCGTCGTCATGCCGGCATGTTGGTGGACACAATTGCCGCCGGGCCCGCGCGTTTTCCGAAGCGCGCAAACAAATGGCCCCGAGCGGTGATGCCAGGGGCCAAAAGGAGCGCATTGCGTCGCAACAGTGCCCTCGTCCGATGGGCACCCTTGTTCGAGGGATCTACCTGCCCACCGGCGGTCGCTTCCGACTTACTCGGACGCGGTGATCAGCGAAGTGATCGATGCGTCGAAGTCAACGCCACCGTCCAACACGCGACCGTCGTCGTTGCGCACCCAGACGCGGATGCCGAACGCCGCGTTCACGTCGGCCGCCGTGACCGTGTGCTCGATCGTGTCAGACGACTGCCAGGAAGCAGGCTCGCTGGCGCCACCGACGAACGAGAAGCGGTATTCGAGAGGGCGACCCTGAGGGTCGCTGCCGAGCGCCTTGATGGTCAGGTGATCGCCCACCTTGAACACACGGCCGAGAGGATCAGCGCCGTTGACCCGCACGCCTGCGACCTGGGCGGGCTTGTCGGTCGTGTCCACCGGGATGGTGATCGGGCTGAACAGGCCGGCACCGGAGTTGCTGGTCAGGTAGACCACGCTCGTGACCTTGACGTTGTAAACGCCGCTGGTGGCGGAGCCTGGGATCGTCACGAGGGGGTCGTTCGACTGCTGCTGCACGCCGCCGCTGTACCAGTAAGTCGTCGAGGTCGGGACTCCGGACACCGTCGCGTCGAAGCGTGTCAGGAACGCGATGGGCGCGCCTGCGCCAACAGGGTCAGCCGTCAGGTTCATGCCGAGCGTGGGAATGGCGTTGTCGTATGCCTTGCCGTTGATCGTCACGCCTTGGAGGAGCGGCGCGCTCTGCGCGGTGTTCATGCCGTAGGAGACTCGCACCAAGGCGTCACGGTATTGATCCGCGCCGGTGAACCCGTCGTCGTTGTTCAGCTCGATCGAGACCTCCAGGGTACTGAGCACCGCGTCCGTCTGGGCCACTGTGTAGTTCAGCAGGTAGCCCGTGCTGTCGGTCGTCATGGGCAACTCGGTGTAGCCAGCGCCGAGGTGGCTGAAGGCGCGCGGCGTGATCGGGCGCTTGTTCGGGTCCTCCACCTTGACGTGGATCGCGATGCTGTCGCCGACCGACAGCTTGCGGCTCGAGGTGGCGGTGTACGTCGCGGCCACGATGTGACCCGTGCTGCCGCCGTCCACGCTGACCTCGGCAATGACCGGGTTGCGGCTCAGGCCAACGTCGCCCGCGTCCGAATCTGACGAGATCGTGCGGCCGGTCTGAACGCCCCAGATCACCGCGCCGTCAGCGGCCTTGGTGCGCGTCTCGATGTCATACGTGCCGTCAGGCACCGTGCCGCTGAAGTGCGCCTGGTCGTTCGTCACGAGGGTGATCACCTCGTGCGTCGTGGTGTTGGTCAGCGTAACGGTGGCGCCGATCAGGCCCACCTTGTCGCCACCCACGATCGAATAGTCGGCGATGCAGTCGCCGTTCACGTCCACGAGGGTGTCGGGCGTGCCGTCGCCATCGGCGTCGATGTTCAGGCCCGGGCACGAGGGCGAAACGGCCAGCGCGCGCGCACGCTGCGCCGCAGCAGCGGCGTGCTGGACGCCGTTGAAGTACATGGCCTTGCTCGTGGACACAGAGCCCGAGAAGGTCGCGGTCTTCGAGGGCGGCGGGGGCGCTGGCGTGGAGCTTCCGCCGCCACCACCACACGCCGTCAGGGCGAACACCGCGACAACAGTCGCCCACTTGCCGATTCCAATGCTTCTCATGTCAGTTCTCGCATGGTAACTACAGTTTTTGTACGCCTCAGCGCCTCCCTGGCCTTCGGCATCGATCATTGTGCGTTCGCCTCCGCCCTAAACCTGGGGTGGCATCCGCGCATGTGTGCACTGTGCCACCAGTAACACCAAACCGCAACACTTGTTATCTGTCGTGGGTCGAAATGTGGGCATTTTTCACGTTTCACTACCAAGCATGCGCGCGCAGCGCAGCAACACACCCGCGCTCACCGCTTGTAGCCGTCCAGGGCCGAGTGCCTGGCTGCGCGCTCTTCGAACGTCAGGTACATGTTGGCGCGGGGGTCGTCGAGGCTGACCCAGTCGTACATGTAGCGCCCGTTGGACACGACCATCGCGCCGCCGTGCGTCTCGTGCACGCGGATCTGCACGCCATGCTTCTTCGTCTCACGCCGGTCGCCTGCCCGAGGCTTCTTCCGCTGCGGACCGAGGACGATGATGCGCGTGTTGGCCCACGGGTTGTGGTTCGGGGCCTGCCGCTCAGCCATTGCGCTTCGCCTGAGGTGCGGCCCGGTCCAGGCGGGCGAGGGGGATGATGTCGCCCATCAGCATCCACCCAACTGAGGATTGCGTTCGCCGAACGGCGCGAGCACCATGGCGCCCCAGAACAAGTTCGGACGTTCAGTCATTGGAGGGGCCATGCATATCATTCATCGAGTTGCGCTCGACAATCAGGACCGCATTCACAAGGTCGAGTGGCAGAAGGTGGACCCGGCTGCGAATGCTTGGGTTGGCGGTCCGAAGGTCGTTGACGTGATCGAGGTTGTCGACGACATCAAGTGCGGAGGGATCGTCTACATGTCCGTGCCAGGGGGGCCAGGAAACGGCCCCTACGTCATGACGTTCGCCGACCAAGCCGGCAACGAGTGGATCAAGGTGAACCCCAAGAACGGCGAGACTCGCTCGCTGCAAGACCTGCCGAGGCTGTGAACTGCTTATGACGCCGCGGCGTCCGTGGGGTGCGGTCATGCGGTCACCTCGGCACGACACCAGCATGTCGGCCTCGCATGCCATCTGCAGGCTGTGCTCGGTGTTCTCGCGATCGACGTGCGACCATCTCGTGGCCGCGTGGTGGCGGCCGGCTTCCTGTCGAATCACTCCGTTCTCCATGGCTATTGCGCCTTGACGGCTTGTGTCGCCGCCGCCTGCTCGCTTCGGTAGAGCTTCTTCGCGATCCAGGCGATGCCCAGCGGCGTGAACTTGACCTGTACCCAGTCGTGCTCGTTGTGGTTGCCAGTCTTGACCTCGAAGTAGCCCTTGTTCTGCCACTTCGCATAGGGCAGCAGCGGGCCGCCCTCGTTCTGGCGGAACATGATTTCGCCGGCGATCAGGCGCCGCACGAAGTCCGTCTGCCGGACGTTGAGCACCTTCGCGACCTCCCGCACGCCCAGGCTGTTCTTGGCCTCGACGTAGCGCTCGACGAAGGCCACGGCCGGCGCCTGCTGCTGGAGCTGCGCCTGCTGCAGCTCGATCTGCTCGGCCTGCTCGGCGGCCAGGCGCAGCGCGCTGGCCAGGGTCGTAGGCACCTGGAAGGCGTGCGACGGCGCAACACCCTCCTCCAGCTCCTGCCAGCGATCGACAAGGCGCGCCGTGAACTCGGGCGAAAGCTGGGCCACGATCACGTAGCTGTCGCGCTTGCCGACGCGGTAGACGGCGATCGTCTTCGGCCCTGGGCCGGGGTTGCGCACTTCCTCAGATTGAGGGAGTGTGATCACGCCGCGATCGGCCAGCGTTTCGATCGTGCGCTTCACGTTGTCGTGGCGCAGCTCGACAAGCTCGGCGATGTCGCGACTGGTCATCGTGACGGAGGCGTGATTGTCGTTGGCGGCCAGCGGTGTGGGCGCAGGCCCGGCGGCCGGACGCCGGATCAGTTGGCTGTTGCTCATGGGCCCATCTCCACTCGGTTGAAAAGCGGATCGTTGCCAGGCTGGCGAGCGGTGGCGATGAGCGCCAGCGCCCATTGCGCGGCCAGGCGGTCCGACTCATGGCGCGCCGGATCGGCGGCGATCTGGTGCCAGTAGACGAGCTGCAGGGCGTGGCCGCGATCGAAGGCCGCGCGCTTTTCGGCCTCCAGTGGCCGGCGGTTCTGGTCGAGCCATTCGTGGCAGGCACTGCAGGCCCAGCAGCTCCAGTAGTCGTCGGCCTTTCGCGCGCCGGCCTTGCCGTGTTCGCCCCAGTTGCTGTGGGCGGCGACCGTCGTCGCATCGTCGCGGTTGCAGATGCCCGGGACACCCAGCAGGCAGGGCATGCCACGCGCGAGATCCAGGAGGCGCCGGTTGCGGTACTGGATCGTCTTCGGCGACGCGCGCACGGCGCCGTCGATGCGCGCCAGCACGCCCATGCGCAGCGGCTTCAGCGTGCCCAGCACCGGCGGCGCGCGATCGGCGCGCGGCGGCCGCGCCGGGGCCTTGGGATTGAAGGGCTTGCGCTCTATCGGCGCGCCGCGCTTCATGGGGGCGCTGCGCTTCATCGCGGCGCGTCCGACATCCAGCCGGCGACGATCTGGTCCATCATGCGCATGGCCATCTCCGCGTCGAATTGCGGGAGGATGCAGGTCAGGACGGCGTGCAGCGCGTTGCGGTAGAACTCGTCGAAGGCCTCCTGGCTCATGCTCTCGTACTTGATCGAGTGCGGAACCCGCTGCACCTCGCCCGAGGCCGGGTCGATGTGCGGATCGAAGTAGCCGGCGGCGAGCTTGATCGCGACCAGGGCCTTCGGGATCGTGTCGTAGGTGTCGCTGTTCTGGGTGATGAACTGGAGCAGCGCCATCATCTTGCGGTGATGCCGGCCGTTGCGCGGCGTGGCCCACTCCATGCGCAGGAATCGACCAGGCTTCATGTGGGCGAGCTGGCGCTTGAACTTTTCCCATGCCTCGTGATCCGTGTCGGTCGAGCCGACAAGGCCAGTCGCAGTGCGGATCAGGATCGCGCGCATTACTGGACGACCTCATGCGGCACGCTTCGCCGTCCTGTTGTCCATCGCCTCGGCGCAATCGCCGCAGACCGTGATCTGCGCGCCCGCGTAGCGGCGGCGCCGGCTGCCGAGCTGGCCCTTGCTCTTGCCGCAGGGCATGCACCGGAACGTGATCGCATGCCCGCAGCCGGCGTATCGGAAGGCGCTCAATCCCGACCGCGTCGCGTCGTCGCCGCTCCTCATGCAGGCATCCCGAAGCGAGCGATGAGCGCCGCATCCGCGAGGGCCTGGCCCTTTTCCTTCGCGTCCAGATCACGCCACTGCGGCCAGAGCAGGATCGCCGTGGAGCGCGCGGCGTCCTTCTCGGTGCCGATAAGCCCTGCGGCCCTCTTCCACTTCTGCGGCGTCGCGAGCGTCATGGGCATGTCCAGGCCCTGCACCAGGCCCTGCACCGTGCCCGCCGCGTGCCCGAAGGTGAACGCGCTGCCAGCGCCCTGCTTCGGCATGATGCCGACGAGCTCCATGACGACGTGCGCCGAAGGGAACTGACGCAAGAAGTCGGCGACCTTCGCGCCATTGACGCGCGTGTTCGTGCCGATCTTGAGCGTTGGCATGTGCAGCCACTCGATCGGCGTGTCGCCATCCAGCACCACCAGGGCGCCCGTACATCCGGGATCAATGCCAATGCGAAGTTTCATTTCTTCCTGTCCTTTTCGACCGGCGCCAGCGCCAGCCCACCTTTCACGAGCGCGCGGATTCGGGCCTCGTCCAGCCCCCACTCCACGCTGTCCTTGAGCGACGCCGTGCGGCGCGCACTCAGCGCCTGCTTGTCGCCCTGCATCCGACCGATCGCCTGGATCAGCCGCGCGGCGCAGAACACGCACTTGCGGCTGTCGTACCGATTCCAGGCGCCGTTCGTGGCTCTCGCCCTACTGCACTCCTCACAGCTCACAACATCACCACTTGCACGTCGGCACGGCGGCCACGCCCGGCGCGGACTTCTCGCATGCGCAACTCGGTCTTCCGGTGCGCGCGCACCAGCGTTCGCGCCGGCAGCTCGCTCAGCGCCAGCTCGTAGCCCTCGAAGGCGTTCGAGACGGCATTCAGGCCCGAGCCCGTCAGGCGGAGAACCCCCACCTCCACGCTGCGACGGGCGGCGATAGCCATCTCGCGCGCGGCCTCGGCGATCCACTCGCCGTCGTCGTTGACCTCCCCCATCTCCACCAGCGTTTCGAGCAGGTTGACCAGGTCAGCGATCACGCACCAGTCGTTCGTGGTCGGACTCGGCGCCGTGCGCATCGCCTCGATGCCGGCCCGAATCTGGTCGAGCTGGTGCTCGCGCTTGGACAGCGGAAGCGGCTGGGTCGGGCTGGCGGTCATTTCGTCGAGCAGCGTGTGCTCGGTAGGCGCCGCGGTGCGGCGGTTGCTTCCCTTGCGGCTCATCGCGCATTCCTCATCAGAATCGTCAAATCCATCTCCAAACCGCCACGGGCACACGATAACAATCGTACACGTTGACGATGACAGTTGTTGTTGTATCAGGCAAAAAAAGGGCCGTCGTCGGCGTGCATCGTTGGATCATTCGCGGCCGGAAGGTCGGCGAGCAACGCTGCGAAGTGCGGCTGCGCCTCCGTCAGGTCGCGCTGCACTTCCTCCAGCGCGCCGCACCAGGCCTGAACCTCGTTGTCGGCCTCTTGCGTGGGCTTGATGCCCTGCGGAGCGTTGACGCCGCGCACCGCGCTGCGCGCGCGCCAGGCCCGCATCGCGACGTACTCCACGCGGGCTCGAAGAATGGCCATGACTTGGCAGGCCTGGGTGATGGTGACAACTGTCATGCTTGCTTTCCGAACAGGTCGGCCTGAGCGTCGGCCTCTTGAACGCGTGCGGCCTCTTCCGCCGCGAACTGGTGCGCCCACGCAATGCGTGCGCGCGCGATTTCCACGTAGGCCGGGTCCAACTCGCAACCGATGAACCCGAGGCCCTCGAGCGCACACGCCTTGCCCGTGCTGCCGCTGCCCATGAACGGATCGAGCACCGTGCCGCCGGGCGGCGTCACCAAGCGCACCAGGTAGCGCATGAGCGCGGTGGGCTTCACCGTGGGGTGATGATTGCCCTTGCGCTCGCCGCGTGCAGCCAGGTTTTCCGCATCGCGCAGCGTGCTGCCCTTCGCGAACTGCGGCCCCGGGCTGGCCAGGCCTTCGTGGCGATCGGCGGGGCTGGCTTTCGCGCAGTAAAAGAAGCGCGCGGCGCTGCCAGCGTCATGCCGCCTTGCACCGGGTTTCATCTTGAACCCGACCGCGCCAACGTTTTCGCTGTCGGCGCTGGCCTCGTCGCCTCGACCGCGCCTCATTGCGCCGTAGGTGTTCTGGGCCTCGCGGCGGCCGCTGCTGCTGCTGGCGTCGGCCTGCTGCCCGGGTGCGCTCGGGAAGGCCTTCAGCACGTCGTCGCTGCCATCGTGGACCACATTGGCCGGGAAGCGGCCGGCGGGCTGCACGAACGCCAGGCCCGTCGTCTTGCCCGGGACGTTCATGCCGGACGCGCTCAGCGACCCAGAGACCGCGCGAGCCCCCGCCGCGGCGTATGCGCCGCCATTCAGGTCGTCCGTCGTCTCGACGCGGCAGGCGTCGATGTTCAGCCCGCCGGTGCCGTGCGCCAGCACGTTCTCGACGATCGTCCCGGCCAGCGGCTTGCGAGCCATGATGATCGGCTCCCAGGCCGGCTTGAGCTGGCTTCCCCAGCCCTCCCACTGACGCGCGGGATCGGTCGCGGCGGCCGTCCTGTAGTTGACGACCGCATCGGAATTTTGGAACGACCGACCCTCGGTGTACCCCTTGCCGTCGTCAACCACGGAGCCCGAGCGCCCCCCGGTGACGGACGACACCCCGATCACCTCGCGCTCGGCGCCGGCCGCCTTGTCGATGGCCTTGCTGACGTTGAGCGACTTCGGGAAGCCCGACCCGTACACCCAGGCCGCCAGCGGCGCGCCGGCGCCGTCGTGCGCGTTGCCGATCGCGTCTCGCAGCTCGAACCCGGCCAGACGCACGGCCATGCTCATGAGGTCCATGCTGCGCGTGCCGGCGAAGGCGAGGAGATGGCCGCCCGGCTTCAACACGCGTAGCACCTCGCGCCAGACCTCCGGGCCAGGCACCCAGGCGTCCCACGACTTGCCCATGAAGCCCTTGCCCTTCGGGGTGTAGACCTCGCCCGCCAGCCAGGCACGCAAGCACTCGACGACCTCGGCGGGCCGGTGATCGCTGAGGCCGTAGGGCGGGTCGACGACACACGAGTCCACGCTGCTGTCGGCCATCCCCTGCAGGGTCGCCAGGCAATCGCCCTGGTTCAGCTGGAATGCGCTCATGCAGCCGCCTTCTTGCCGGGCTGGCTCTGATTGGCGGCCGGCGTGTCGCGGCCAATCTGCACCAGCTCGGCAAGGCGCGGAGCGCCCAGCATCGCGGCACCGCCGAACGTGACCTTGGTCTTGCCGCCGGTGTTGCCGCCCTCGAACACCTGGCGGCACGCCGCCGGGTTGCCGACCAGCATGGGAACCGGCGGCTTCAGCCCGACCTTCTTGTAATGCTCGTCGGCATCGCGCGCACCACCGAGGCGCCGGGGGTACTCGAACTCACCGCGCCCGGTGTACGCGCGGTGCCCCTCGCAGAACCGGTGCTGCACGTAGCCCAAGTCCTTCATCTCGGTGCGGCAGACCTTGGGCCAGCCGCCGAGATCCTCGATCACGGCGTGGATCGCCGGGTCGTCGAACACCACATCCTGGTAGGCGCCGACGGCGCTCATGGCCTCCAGCGTCTTGCCCCAGGCGAGCATGCTGCGGTCGGTGTGCGTGCCTTCGAGGACGCGCGTCACGTCACCGATCTTCGGTACGAACTTGCCGGCCTCGGCATCCTGCGTGAGCGAATCGATCGCCTTGGTGACCTGCTCCATCGTCCAGCGCTGACAGCCGCGCCAGTAGACCGAGATGATCGCCGGCGAGACCGGCGTGCGGTGGTAGGCATAGACGCCGGCGATCAGCTCGGCGAAGGCCTTCTTGTCGGATTCCTGCACGTTCAGTTTCCTGCGAAGGTAGCGGCGGCGGCGAGGTTGCTGTCTTCCAGCGCCGTCTGCCTGTTGTTGGTGGAGACGCGCTGTCCACGGCGCTGCTGGCATGCCGCGACCATCCAGCCGCGCGGGTCAGCGGGCCGTTCGAGGCACGCCGCGCGCATCACGTCGAAGACAAGCACGCGATCGTTGCCGTTGTCCTTGATCAACTTGCCAATGAACTTGCCTGCGATATCGCTCGCAACGCCGGCGGCCAGGAATATGGCGCGGCCCGCCGTCCAGAGCAGCCGCTCGTGCTCCTCCAGGAGCGGGGCCCCCTCCTGGCGATGCATCACGGCAACCGCCTCAAGGGGAGTCATGGCCTGGACTGCTGCTGGTGCAGCGGCGGCGGCGCCGCCCGCTCCGTCAGGAGCGGAAGTAGTTCCCTGTCCCTGTCTCTCTCCATGTCCCTGTCCCTCTCCCTGTCTATTGGATGCCGTTTCCCCTGCTTGTCCCCCGGACGGATCGAATGTGTCCCTAGGGACATGCAACGGCTGTCCCACGGGACAACCGGCCGCAAGCCAAGCTTCCAACGTCGGCTTCTGGACGTTCGCGCCCTCGTGGCGGTCGTTGTGCTTCTTGATGCGGCCGCACTCGGTCATCCAGCGCTGCTTCAGCTTGGCCTGCCATGCATCGCGCGCCTTCTCGGCGACGACGGGGTGATAGAGCCGGCCGTCATCGCACTCGATCCAGCCGCGCAGCGCGCCGACCCTCACGTCCTTCCATGCCTTGTCGACCTTCCCGCGCAGCGCGTAGCCGGCGGTCTTGGCAATCCACTTCTCGTCGTTGGGGATCGAGGCGGCCGGAATCTGGTGCCACGACGCGGCCCACAGGAGGACGGCGGCCCAGCATGCCTCGGGCGTCTCGCTCGAAGCCAGTTCCGAGTCGCGCAACCGGGCCACGTCCAACGGCATGAATGCGAAGTCCTGGAGGTCGCAGTCGGCGTTCGTCAGAGGCGCGGTCAATTCGCCACCCCGGCCTGGCCGGACAGCACCGCGTCGGCCGAGCGGATCTCCTGCGCAAGCGCATCCAGACGCTCAGCCATCTCCTTGAACGGGTGCCGGCGCCAGTTGTGCTCACCCGCCCGCAACAGGCCGCAGAGCTGGGACGCGCGGGCCTGCAGGTCGGTCAGCAACGCTTCGGCGGGCAAGCCCAGGGCGACGGCCAGGCGACCCATGGCATCGGAGCAGCGGTCGCGATCCCGTTCCCGCTGTGCCTGTTGGAGCGTGCGCTCCTCGGCGTCGCGCTTGGACTGCGCGAGGCGATCCGCCTCGTACCTCTCGATGTCGCGCTTGCGGCGCTCGGGAAGCCCTTGAAGGTCCGCCAGCATGGCAGCCACTTCGTCGCCGAACTTCTTGCCAAGCGCACGCCGGGCGGACCACTCGGTGAACTGTCGCAGCTTGCGCGCATCGCCCTCGCGGTGCACGCCGTCCAGCAGCAACTTGATCCAAGCCTGGTATGGCAAGTCCATGAGCACAGTGCGAACAGGCTTCTTCGCGTAGCGCCAGACCCCGGCCGCACTGCGCACGATGAGCCCGCAGGTCGGCGGCACGTCCTTCTTGTCGATGAGGCCCGCCGGCACCGCGAACGTCATGCTGTTGGCGTAACGCAGGTAGCTCTGCCACTTGCCCTTGGTGACATCGCCCCTGAAATCGGCCACGCTCACCTTGCACTCGAACGCCTCGAATGACAGGCGCGTGTAGGTCGGCTCCAATGTGTAGACATCGGGGCGCGGACTGCCGCTCTCGCCCAGTTGCATGTCCTCCCAGGTGAGGCGCTTGCTCGTTCCACGCAGGTACGCGGCCAGGTCTGTCGCCAGGTCGTCATGCGACAACGGGCAAATTCCAGGCGTACCTCGCTCTTTGATGTTGCTCATTTCTGGTCTTCGTGGGGAGGGGGAAGTGGCGCTCAGGCGCCGCCGCGCGCGAAGAGGTCGTCGTTCGCGCTGTGCTGACGCAGCTTGCTGGCCACGTCCTTCGCAGAGGCCGTGTTCGCCCGCAGGAAGCGATCGATCTGCGCGCGCGCCGTCGCCAGGCCATTGGCCTCGAACGACATCGCGGCGGTGTTCAGCGGCGCGCCGCCGCGCATGTCCTCGAACGTGGCCGCATTCAACTCGACGAAACGCTTGAATGCCTTCACCAACCGCTCACCCTCATCGACGATCAGAAGCGCCGTCTCGATCGCCGGGCCACCCATCTTGGTCTGCTGGATGATCGCGTCGGCCAAGCACATTGTCATGCTGGACAACATCTGTTCCGATGCGGACACGRCCTGGCGGCGGATCGCGCTGTTCGGATCGCGATCCGGCTCGTCGCTGATGCCCACCAAGTAGTCCATGCTCACACGGTAGACGTGGGACGCGCGAATCAGCATGCGCAGCGGCACGGGACGGCGGCTCATCTCCCACTGGTTCAACTGCGCAGGCGTCTTGTAGCCCAACAACTCCGCACCCTTGGTCTGGGAGTAACCGTTCAACTCGCGTGCGTTAAGCAATCGTTCAGCGACTGTTCTGTTAACGACAGCCTTGTCTGTCCTCATGCTGAGGCTGCGCGTGTTGTGAACGGCAGCCGCTTTCGCGCCGCCCGCCGGTATGGGCCTGGTGGACTCATTCATGGTCGATTGGCGTCAATTTTTTGCGGTTCTAGGGGGGTCACACACGTTTTGACGCAACAATAGTTGCGCCTAGCAAAGGGAACGTGTGATACTCCCTGTATGCTCACAATAGTTACTTACGCGCCTGATAGGCGCTTGTCATATTCAGGACGAGCGGGCGGCATGCGCGCACGCCGCGCACCCTCGCACGACGTGCCAGCTTGCACCGGGACGCAATCGCTCGACCTTGACGCCACTGATCGCCTCGATGTTCATGGCGATGTCGGCAGTGACACCGCCGCGCTTGATCCAGTTCGCCACATGCGCAGACGCGATCGGCTTGTGAGAGTGTTCGCGCAGCGCGGTGATGAAATCCGCCTGGGAGGTGAACTTCGCAATCGCCTCGCGCAGTGCACTGATAGCAGCCTCCCGGAGGGCTCGATCAGGAGGGGTCGCCTGAAGAGCGTCGGTGGAGGGGTCTGCCGAGGCGGGGGCGGGATTGAGAACAGTTGTAGCTTCACTCATGTCTCAACTGTAACTCAGTCACCAACTCAAAACCAGTGTTACCGGAACAAATTGTTGGCAAACGTTACGGCAGTCAGAATAGGATCACGACATGAACTTGGGTAAGCGCATCGCAACAGCGATCAAGATGGCGGGACTGACCGCTCCCGACGTAGCGAGAGCTTCGGGGGCGCCCATCGCCACTCTGAACGCGCTGATGCGGCGTGACAGCGACGTGTCGCGCTACACCGAGGCAATCCTTTCCGCCCTGCCGAAGCATCGGGTCAACGTTGACTGGGTCCGCACCGGGCAAGGGACTCCCGAGCCGATCGCTCCGTCCGGCGCGGTACATCAATTGCACCCGGAGATCGGACAACAAACAGCACCGCGACTTGCCGCAGCACAACCAGCAACAACAAATGAGACGGCCGGCTTGGCAGCCGCGCCGCTGAGAAGTTGGGAGCACCCAACTGAGTTGCCTCCGGGGGAATGGGTCTTCGTGCCGAAGCTTGGCATCCTCCAATCCAATCCGGGGGAGAGCAATGGAAGACGAACCGTGTTACTGACCGAAGAAATTCAAGCCTTCAGAGCGAGCTGGATTCGCCTGGACCAACTTCAACCTGCATCGCTCGCCTGGTACGACGCGACCGACGCGAGCGCGGAGCCGACGATCTTCCGTGGCGACAGCTACGTGATCGACACATCGACGACAACTGTTGTTGACGGCAAGACCTATGCCGTCCTGTACGGCGGCTCCATCCGACCGCGAAAGCTGTTCGTCCTCCCTGACGGAGGCATCCGTGTGGTGCCCGCCAACGGCGAATACACAACCGTCGATATCGCGTCAGGCAACCTTCAGACCTTGACCATCCTCGGCCGCGTGGTGCATCGCGCCGGCAAGGGCGGGCTCTGAGCATGGCCGGGGCGCAGAGGCAGGCCACCCGGGTCATCTCGCTCCCCCAGGCGCGCGCCCCACGCGGTGCGGTGCCGATCCCTGAGAACATCGGTCACCAGGCCGCCCAAGCCGAACTGGACGCCGCGCTGTTCCCCCACTACCTGCTGGGGCGTCAGCTCGCGCTCGAAGAGGTCGTTCGCGAGCTGCTGCTGGGCCTGGCGCCGGAGCAGCGCGCCGAGCTGGTGGACAAGATGCGGTTCAACGCCGACTTGGCCATGCAGCGGCTGCAAGACGGCATCGCCGACCCCAAGGACGACGCCGCAACCTGCGGCTATGTCTGCACGATCCTCCAGCAGGGCATGTAGACCCCCACGCCGCAAAGATCAGCCGCCCATAGGGGCGGTTTTTTTTCGCCCTGCGGTTGCCCTGCCGCAACCCGACTCAGCCTCTGCCCGTGCAAATGTCACGGAAAGTGTTCCGCCATCAGGCGCGTCAGCGCCATCAAAATGGAACACCTGTTTCTCTTGTTGCTCTTTTGCAGGAACATCTGTTATTCTTCGAGAACACCAGTAGCCGCCGCCAGCGCGGCTTGGCAACGACGGAGAACGACAGATGTCCAGCCTGACCCTGCCCCACGGATACCACAAGCCCCACCAGATCGGCGGCCGCCGCTTGCTGACCATGTCGGGCGTCATCATCGGCGGGGCGATCCCCGCCCACGACGAGTCGCCGAGAGCCGACACCGCCCCCGGCCTGACCGCATGGTCTATGGAGCCGGTTGCCCAGCATCGAGCCGGCTGCATCGCCGCGAACGCTGAGCTGTTCGAGGCCGTCGCGGAGCCCGCGCCCTCGATGCTTGCGCGAGGCCGCTTGTTCGGCGCGCTGGTCGCTATCGCGATCGCCATCGGCCTAGCGTCGATCGCCTACCACCTGTGGAGCGCCCCGGCACCCCAGGTGCCCGCCGTCCTGATCGCCCACGCCATGCGTCACAGCGCCGTCCCGGCCGCCCACCAGATGGCGTCCGAGCTGCGGCTCGCCACCGGCGCCCTGCTCGCCCTCTTCCCTCTGGGCATCTACGCCATCCACGTCACCACACGCTGCGCAGAGTCCGCAGTTCAACACTGAGGAGCCCTACGGAATGAACGCAAGCACCCCCATCGACATGCTGCGAGCCGCTGAGGCAGATGCCACCGCCGGAAACGCTGACGTCCAGTTCGTCGTGATCGCTGAGCCCGGCGACGAACAGGCGACGGAGTCCGCGTCCGAGCTGGTCGACCGCGCGGAGATCAGCGGCGGGCAGTCGCTCGTGAAGCTGTCCAAGTCGGAGGCGCAGCTCGCACAGTTGCGCACCGAGTTGGCCGGCATCGACCTCGCCCTGATCGAGACCGACACGACCGTCGAAGACGTGGCGCGCAAGTTCCGCGTCAAGGCGTCCGCCAGCATCACCGCGTTCAAAGAGAACTGCCTGGACCTGCGCCGACCGGCTCGCGACTTCGCCACGCTGGTGATCAAGGCCGAAGAGGTGATCGAGACGAAGATGCGCGAGGTGCTGGCCACCGTCAGCGACCCGCTGAAGAAGATCGACGACGAGCGCAAGGCCGAACGCGAGCGCAAGGCCACCGAGGCCGCCGCCGCGCTCCAGAAGATCACCGATGCGGTGAACGCAATCCGCTCGCGCCCGAACCTGATGATGGGCAAGCCGTCCACCGAGGTCGCCGAGGCCCTGTCTGTGATCGAGGCCATCGACATCACCGAGGAGGAATTCGGCAAGCAGGCTGGCGACGCCATGATTGCGAAGTTCGAGACCATCGAGACGCTGAAGTCCATGCTCGGGAACGCGCTCCGCCTGGAAGCGCAGCAGCGCGTGCTGGCCGAACAACAGGAGAAGCTGACGAAGGCAAACGACGCGCAGAATGCGCTGAACGCCATCGCCGGCATGGCGATGCAGGCCCTCGGCAAGCCGGCCGCGACGATCGCCGAGTTGATCACCGAGCTGGAAGCGGTGGACGTGATGGCCGATGTCTTCGGCGATCGCGCCGCGGAGGCCCTGGCCGCGCGCACCCATGCGCTGGCGTCCCTGAGCCAACTGCACGCGGCGGCCGTGAACGCCGAGGGCGTGGCCGCCCAGCAGAAGCAGCAGCAGGACGAGCTGGACGCCAAGGCCCGCGAGCAGCAGGCGCGCCAGGAAGCCCTGGACAAGGCCGAACAGGATCGCAAGGACGCCGAGGCGCGCGCCGATCGCGAGAGCAGCCAGCGCGCGGCCGACATCCAGGCTCGCATCGACCGCATGAGCCAGACCCCCGATCGCCTCGAAGCGACGGAGGCGACCGCCAGCGCGATCGAGTCGGAGCTGCGCACCCTGAACGACACGCTGGTGACGATCGCCGACTTCGGCGACCGCCAAGCCGAGGCCGACAAGGTCAAGGCGTCCACCCTGGGCGCGCTGAGCCTGCTGCACGCCGCCGCTGAACAGCGAGAGGAGACCGAGGCGGCTGCCGCGCGCGAGGCCCAGACGCAGCGCGAGCGCGAGGCCGCCGCCGAGGCCCTGGCCGACAAGGTGCGCGAGGTCGCCGGCGTCCTGCTGGAGATCCTGCGCGACTGGAGCGCGGCCGACGGCCTGAAGGGCGCGAAGAAGACCGCCGCCCTGGCCGCCGCCGCCGGGCGCCGCGACGCGCTGCTGCAAAGCCTGAAGGGCTGAATCCATGGCCGAGACCATCGAGGACTACCTGGCGACCCGAGCCGTGGTCGTGCGCACCATCGTGGTCGACGTACATGCAGGCGGGTACGTGAGCCTGAGTGAAGGCGACCGAACCACGGGGGAACTCGGCGTCGATGAAGCGCTGTCGCCTTCGCTGAACTCACGCACCCGAAGCTTGGCGCCTGCCGCTTCATGAGCACGCGCGCCGAGCACGACGCCCGGATGCAGCGCTTCATGGCCAAGCGCCCCAACCCGCTCAAGGACGGCGAGGGCCTGCTGCCCGCGCCTGCCTCCCCGACCAACCATCGAGTCGAGCGCATCGACACGCGCTCGGTCCACCACCGGCTGTCGCCGTCGGACTCCGAATGGATGCTCGACCCGGCCGCCCTCTTCTAACCCCGGCGCCCAGCGCCAGGCGAAACCTTTCCCCAAACTGCCGCCAGAGTCGCGGCTATCGAAAGCAAGCCATGCAAACCGCAACCATCGTAGATGCCCCGATCAACGGCCACGCCTTCGGGGCGACCACCACCCACGAACTCGCGCCCGCGCCCTCGCCCGCCCCCTTGGTGGTGCCGGCGCAGCAGCAACACCAGGTGCTCACGCGCACGCCGATGTTCGACCTGACACCCAAGACCCTCGACGAGGCGATGGCGCTGGCCAAGCTGATGTCCGAATCAAGCTTCGTCCCGAAGGACTACCAGGGCAAGGCCGGCAACGTGCTGGTGGCGATACAGTGGGGCCTGGAGCTGGGCCTGAAGCCGCTGCAGGCCATGCAGAACATCGCCGTGATCAACGGCCGGCCGAGCCTGTGGGGCGACGCGGTCCTGGCGCTGGTTCTGGGCTCGCCGGTGTGCGTGGACGTGATCGAGTACGACGAAGGCTCGGGTGAGGGCAAGACCTCGGTTTGCGTGGCGAAGCGCAAGGGCCGCGAGGACAAGATCGCACGATTCTCGATGGCCGATGCCGAGATCGCAGGCCTGAAGGACAAGGCTGGCCCCTGGAAGCAATACCCGGATCGCATGCGCAAGATGCGCGCTCGCGCGTTCGCGCTGCGTGACCAGTTCGCCGACGTGCTGCGCGGCATGCCGATCGCCGAAGAGCAGATGGACATCCCCGCCGACGAAGGCCCGGGCGGCCACTTGAACCACGGCGGTACCGCGCCGGCGCGCCTGCCCGCGAACGCCAAGGGATCGCAGATCGCCGAGTCCACCCGGCCACCGCTCACCGAGGACGGCGCCGCCGTCATCGTGATGCTGACCAACATCGCCAAGACCAAGGGCGCGGCGGCGCTGACCAAGGCGTGGAAGGACCAGCCGCACGACATCCGCGCACAGATCGGCATCGCCAAGCGCGACGAGATGCTGGCCCTGGGCTGCGAGTACGACGCGGCGCGCAAGAATGACGCCACCGACGTGGAGCCCGCATGAGCGGGGTGCTGAGCGGAATGGCCTTCGCGTCGGGCGCTGACCAGCGCACCGCCGACTGGCGCCTCGATCGCGCTGGAAAGATCACCGCCTCGCGCTTCATCGACGCGATCGCCATGAGCGAAGGCGGCTACTACGCGTCCGGCCCAAAGAAGGGCCAGCCGAAGCCCATCGTGCCGCTGGCCAAGCGCACCAGCTACATGCGCGAGCTGGCCTTCGAGCGCACCGCACACATCGCGCGGCACGAGGTCAACGGCAAGTCCCTGGAATGGGGGCGCGACGTGGAGGGCCACGCGCAGGAGGCCTACCAACTCCAGTCCGGCAACACCGTGCGGCCGTCGCCGTTCGTGTTGCACCCGAAGTACAGCTTCATCGGGTGCAGCCCGGACGGCCTGGTGGACGACGACAGCGATGGCCGGGGCGGCACGGAGTCGAAGTGCCCGTTTTCTGAGGAGGTGCACATCCGCACCTGGCTGGAGGGCGTGCCGCAGGACCACATCCCGCAGGTTCAGGGCTGCATGTTCGTCACCGAGCGCGACTGGTGGGACTTCATCTCCTACGACCCGCGCCAGGCGCCGGAACTGCGCCTGTACGTCCAACGGGTCTACCGCGATGACTCGTACATCGCGCACCTGGAGCGCAGCCTGCTGCAGTTCGAGGTCGAGCTGCAGGGCATGGTGAAGCGCCTGCTGCCGCGCGCGGCCGGCCTACCGGTGTAACTTTTTTTGCCAAGCAACGTAACAATTGTCCATGTGACTGGTACAGTTGTTATTAACGCGCCGCGGTGGCGCGAGGAGACAAACCCGATGGATCGAAGTGAACTTCACGGCAAGCGCCTCGGCATGGCGGGCCGCGTAGCCGTCCTGCGCTCGCTGGTGAAGAAGCCCGCACCATGGCCGGAGCTGGTGCAGCGCGATGTTGTCGGGGCGACTGCCGCGATAACGTTTGTCAACACGCTGCACGCCCTTGGCATGCTGCGGATCGTGGGCTGGCGCCAGACCTACAAAGCACCGCTCCTGCCGATCTTCGGAATGGGCCCCGGCGAAGACGCCCCCTTGCCGGCGAAGCGAAGCACCGGCCAGCGCGCCGTGGCAGTCGCGCCTCACGCGAGGTCGCCTCGCCTGTCACCGGCGCCCAGCGAGCTGCTGGCCTTCTTCCACCTGTACGAGGCCCTGCAAGCGCCATCGACCCCGCAGGAGATCGCGGAGGAAACAGGCCTGTACAGAGCGACGGTCGCCAAAGCCTTGCGATCGTTGCACGAGGGCGCGCCGAAATTGGCTTACGTCGCCGACTGGCGGCGGCAACTGCGCGGTGGCGAGCCGATTCCCCTGTACGCCTGGGGCAACAAGAGGGACGCCCCTCGACCGAAGGCCATCGGGAAGGCAAAGCGCCAGTCAGCGCTGCGCGCCAACGCGCGGCACAAGGCCCTGATCCCCGGCGACCACCCACTGAACCTCATGGCGCGCCAGTTGGCCGCCAACGACGCCACGGCACAGCGCCGAGCCTGAACTCAAGCCAACAGCAAGAACGAGAACCATGAACAAGGAACAACTGGCCGCGCTCCTGAACAATCGCGAGTACGGCCGCGAGATCACCCCCGCCGAAGAGGCCCAAGCCAAGGCCGCCGGCCTCGTTGCGATCTTCGGCTGCAGCGACGACAACGTGACGCTGGCCGGCGCGATCAGCGACCAGATCGGCGCCTACGAGGGCACGACGCTGCGAATCTGCCTTGCTGGCACGCTGCTCCAGGACTTCGACGACCTGGACCACGACGACGAGGAAATGATGGCCCGCTACTTCAAGTCCAAGGCCACCGGCTTCGTGGAGATCCAGGCCATCTGGTGCCCGAAGGGCGAGGAGCTGTCCTGGGCCTTCCAGACGGACGTGCCGCACGCAACGTTCCTGGTCATGGACAACGGCGAGCCGCCCTTCTGTCGTGGCATCGTCATCGATACCGCCGACTTGGCCGCAGCACCATGAGCGACCCGGTTTACAGCAGAGCCAGCGTGGTGGCCGCCTACCAGCGCACGCGCGACGCGGGCATCGAGCACGACCAGGCGCTGCGCGCCGTCGCCCAGTCGATGGCGCTCGCGATCGAGGCCGTGAGCCGCGCCGTGGGCGAACACCGGGAGACGGCCGATGCCTAAGCGCGTTCTGACCGAACAGGAGTTCCTGAAGGACGTGAGCACGCATCGCCTGGAGATCCTTCGGGACGACGGGGTGTATCGGCATCTGCGCTTCCGCGCGACTGATGCCGACGGCCGCACAAGCTACAACATGGGCTTTGACCTTGTGACCTGGCCGGGCTGGCTGGCCTACACGGGCGACATGGGCAGCTACACCTTCACGCGGCTGGAGGACATGCTCCAGTTCTTCCGCCGCACGGACAACAGCTATCGCATCGATCTGCGCTACTGGGCCGAGAAGTGCACCGCGCAGGACAAGCACGACGGCATCGTGAAGTTCAGCCCCGAGCAATTTCGCGCTGAAGTTCGCCGCTGGTTCGACGAGCGCACCGAAGACATGCCCGATGGCGAGCGGGCCCAGTTGCTGTCCGAGGTCGAGCGCGAGGTGAGCGACACCGCCGACGACGGCGCCGACGCTGCCTATCGCGCTGCTCTGGACTTCGAGCACGAGAAGCGCCCCCTCTTCGAGGACTTCTACGAAGTCGACTGCAACGAGTACACGCAGCGCTTCGAGTGGTGCTGCTTCGCGCTGGCATGGGCAATCCAGCAGTACGACACCCTCAAGACACAGCGCAGCACCACAGCACCCCAGACGGCGCACCCACAGGCCATCGCGGCCTGATCACCAACCGAGTTCCCCGGGAGACCTAGTGTTCAAGAACCTCATCATCTATCGAATCAGCCAATGGGAGCAGCCGCCTGTCGCGGAGCTGCAGGCGCGCCTGGACGCCGCGCGCTTCGTCGAATGCGGCGCGTCGCAGCAGGAGTCGGCCGGCTGGGTCGAGCCGCGCAACGAGAAGCACGGCCCGCTGCTGGAGAGCGTCGGCGGCCACCTCATCCTGAAGCTGTGCACCGAAACGAAGGCCGTGCCCGGCGGCGCGGTCAAGACGCAACTGGAGGCACGCCTCGACAGGATCGAGCAGGAGACCGGCCGCCGCCCCAAGGGCAAGCTCGCCAAGGAGCTGAAGGAAGAGATCGTGCAGGAGCTGCTGCCGCGCGCCTTCCCGAAGCGCTCGGCCACGCTGGTGTGGATCGACGTGCACGCCGGCTTCGTCGTGATCGACGCGGCCAGCATGGCCAAGGCCGACCGCGTGGTGACGATGCTGGTCGAGCTGCTGGGCGGCGGCATCCGGCTGAGTCTGGCGCAGAGCGCGATCTCGCCGGCCACCGCGATGGCCGAATGGCTGACCAGCAAGGAAGCGCCGGCCGGCTTCTCGATCGACCGCGAGTGCGAGCTGAAGCAGCCCGACAGCGAGAAGTCGAACGTGCGCTACGGCCGCCACACGCTGGAGATCGACGAGGTCGGCGAGCACATCAAGCAGGGCAAGCTGCCGGTATCGCTCGCGATGACGCGGGACGGCCGCGTCTCGTTCGTGCTGACTGAGAACCTGGCGATCCGCAAGGTCAAGCTGCTGGACGTGACCCTCGAGACCAAGGAGCAGCCGACCCAGGGCGACAACGGGTTCGACGCCGACGTAGCGATCACAACCGGCGAGCTGCGAAAGCTGATCCAGGAGCTGATCGAGGCCCTCGGCGGCAAGCTCGAACTCGCGCCGCTCGATGCCGCCGGCGACGCGCCCGCAGAAGGCGCCGGCGGCACCCCTGCGACTCATGCGAGCGGCGAGGAGCCCGACCTGCTCTATGACCGCGCAGTGGCCATCGTCCTGGACGACCGTCGCGCGTCGATCTCCCTGGTGCAGCGCCACCTGGTCATCGGCTACAACCGCGCCGCCCGCCTGCTCGAAGCTATGGAGCTGGCCGGTGTGGTGAGCCGCATGGGCTCGGACGGCAGCCGTAAGGTGCTGGCCGCCGGGGCGCCGGCATGAGCACGCTCGCCGAGGCCATCAACGCGGGCCTGGCCGCCAGCCCGGCGCCCAGCGCCCGGCACACGCCTGGTGTGCCCGACGACGTGCGCGAGGCCGTCCGCCAGGCGCAGGCGGAAGCCGACGAGCGTTGCGCACAGCTCACGGCCGAGCGCGACAAGGCCCGCGAGCAGCTGAGGCTGCTCGGGCAGGTCTTCGAGAACCACGGCGCCGCGATGCGCGCGGCCTACATCGAGGCCGAGATCGGCGAGGGACCCGTGGCCGCGATGCAATGGATCACCAACACGCTGGTCGGCCCCGGCCTGCTACCTGACCTTGAAGAGGCTCAGAAGCTCGGCGGGGCTCAGGGCCACTTCGACTCCGAATACAAGGGCATGCCGGACGCCAACATCGGCCTGGCCGCGCGCGCCCTGCTGCCCCAGCCGACCGAACGCCGCCTGCCGATGGAGACCGTCATCGATGTCATGTGCGCCGGCGAGGAGGTCGCCGCCCGCGCACGCGCCGCCGGGTTCGCGCTGCACATCGTCCAGCGCTCGGAAGCCTCGCCGCTGCCTGGCCAACGCGTCGATGTCGTAACCGCCGCACCGCTGGGCGTTCGCACCGAGGCCCGGCCCACGCGGGAGCTGGCCGCCGAGGTCGCGCCGGAGTGGGTGCGCAACGACGATGACGTCTTCACCTGCCTGATGCTGGTGGGCGGACACAGCGTTCCGCGCGAGGCCGTCACAACCTGGACGGACCGGCAGTGCTGGGAGGCCGAGGACTGGGCCATCCGCGAGCACCTGGTCGCGAGCGACAACGACGAGGTGGAGCGCGCCTCGATGCCCGAGCACGTCCGCGCGCACCCGCCGCGCCCCTTCACCGGCAACAGCGTCGACGACCTGTGGAGCAACTGATGAAAGCCCTGTCCATTCGCCAGCCCTGGGCCTGGCTCATCGTGCGCCCCGACCTGGCCGACCCAATCGAGCGCGCGCGAGAGCTGGCCGCCGGCCGGATCAAGACCATCGAGAACCGCACCTGGGCGACGAAGCATCGTGGGCCAACGCTGATCCACGCCGCGCAGTCCATGTCCAAGCTGGAGTATTTGGACGTGCTGCGGTTCATCGACCAGCGGCCAACGCTGCGCCCCATCCTCCGGAGCATGCCCGACCGCGACGACCTGCAACGCGGCGGGGTCGTCGGCCTGGCCAGCATCATCGACAGCGTGAACGCCTCCACCTCGCCCTGGTACATGGGCGCCATCGGGCACGTCCTGGCCGACGCACGTCCCCTGCCCTTCGCACCGCTCCGAGGTGCCCTCGGCTACTTCAACGTGGCGGAAGACTTTTCCGCCAAACCACTTCAACGGGAGGCAGCATGATTGGCACGCAACGCACGGGCCGCGTCGGCGGCGTCTTCATAACGGCCGTAGCTGGCGAGGGCTTGACCGTCACGGTCAACGGCAAGCCAGGCAGGCTGGCGATCCTCGCGGAGGACGGAACGGTTGTTGCTGACGGCGCCGATGTCGCCCGCGAGGCGCAGGCTGTGGCCATCAACTTGTATCGAAACTTCCTGATTGGCGAAGGTCGCATCCGCGTGATCAGCGACCCACTCGGCCCTGATCCGGCGGCCGCGCAGGAGCCGATTCCAACCGAAGCGCCCGACAGGAAGCGCGCCTGACCGCCCTTCGAGGTGTCGAGGCGCCCGGCCGCGAACCGGACATCCGCCGAGGAAGGCCGTGGATGCCTGCATCCGACCGAGGCTGTGTGAAAACTCGCCGCTTTGAAGGTCGTCATCGAGATCGACCTCTCAGATCGCGCTGTATTCGACGATCGACCTTCAGGTAGGGGTGAGAAGACACTCGAAATAGTTCGAGTCTTGAGTTTTCACACAGCCTCGACCCATAGCGGGAATTTGACCCGGCCATTCAGCACTCCAGAATGCGGTCGCTCAACATTTGGCGGGAGAAGCCCGACCCGGCTTGCCGGGGGCGAGTTCTCTCGATGGAAGGGTTAGATCTCAACTTCGTGCTTGTTGTAGAAGTCGATAAGACCGTAAATTCGCTCAACGTAGACGATGAATTGGCCGAGATTGGCGAGGATAACGCCTTTGTCTAGATCGGGAACGATCTGAGGATGACCGACCAAATTTCTTGTGTGGCGGTAGAAGTTGAATGCACCGTCTAGAAGTTGATCCAGATCTTGTGCAAGCGACATCTCAGTCGGCTTGGGTTTCGACGACTTATGTGAACGCTTGAATTCGTCGTACTTGTTTGAGACGGCCCGATTGTTGACCCTAGAGAAGAAGGCTTCGCGGTGCTTATCATCCCTGATGCGATTCCCGTAGCATTCAATCAGTATGAGGATGACTTTTTCGCTTGCTGCGCCAAGCATAAAGGCTGCGCCTGCAGCACTGCCAGCCTTGTAGCAACGAAGTGCCTCCTGGAAGAACCAAAGAACTACGCCATCACATGCTGGGACGCGCTCCTGAAGCGTCTGTGGGAATTTCTCTATCTCAGCGGGAAGAAGAATTCCTGGGGCAGAATTTCCCGCTTCGATTGAAGATTTTAGCTCCAGCAACCATTTCTTGAGGTCCGAATCTGCGCCGTCAACAACGATTTTCCCGCTGTTGTAGACGGCGACTCCGGCCTTGCTAGCGCCTGACTTCGCAATGAACTTGGTGGCGTGCTGAATCTCCTGCTCAGCATCGAGTACGTTGTTCTTTGAAAGCGCCTCACGAACGTTTGCGCAAATCTTTTCGTCTCCATTCGGCATGCCGAACCTCCATTGGTGGTTTATTGATATATAACGTTTGAAATGGGAGGCGGTGCCCGGCTTGCCGGGCGGTGTCCTGATAAGAAGGGGGAGGCCACTTAGCGCTCCTCCCTTAGGAAATCGAAGGCGGTGTAAGCATCGCAGTTCATGCAGTGATACATACCTGTCTCCTCTTGCTCATGCATGCCGCACAGGCAGCCGCAGAAAGGACAGCATTCATAGACTTCGAAGTCATTCCATTCACAGACACCCAGATATTCAGGAATGGCGTCACGGTCGTACCCAATGATTTCAAAAGAGTTCTTGGGGGTTGGTACAAATCCCTGTTCACGCTTTAGTTCGCTGAGGACCTCTGTAGGACCAATGTCAAACCACTCGCCCAACCCGCGCTGTCCTTTGTACTGTTCGTGTAGTCGCTTTTCGACTTGCACATCGTTATTGACGACTATCCATCCCATGAGTTGCAGGGGACTTGGATTTCCAGTTTGTAGGTTCTTGCTTCTCTTGCGTACATCTTTGCCGCGGCCAATCTTCACCTTCTGTCTATCGGTGTCGAGGATGAAATAGACCGGCATGGGTGTGGCCTAACGTTTGAAATGAGCGGCAGACAGCAGCTTGCCTACGGCTGTATGTATAACAGGGCGGCATGACTGGCGTAAAGCAGCCGTTGATGAAGCTCCGCTTCTGGCCGCTGGAAGACGTTCGCAGCCATCACTTGAACTCCGCTGTCGGAGCGTAGAGGCCGGCTTCGACGCATCAATGAACTTGGTCGAACGCATGACTCTGCCGCAACGCTGACGCCTCAGCGGACGACGTAGCAAAGTTGATATACCATATCGTTTGGCACGCCGAAGACGGTGTCGATGCCTTGGGCGATCAGGGCCTCGACCAGGACATGGCCGGCGAGGCGGGACGATGACGGGGGCAGCGAGGAGTCAATCATTTCTGTGCGACGCGGCTCTGAGGCGAAGCCTGGAGTGTGCCTCGTACGAGAGCTGGAATGCTCGACGGTACGGCTGAAGGTGCGGGCTTCGACGCCATGCGCTGACATGCGTGGTGGGTTGACAGCCTTGCGCTGATGCAGGGAACGACCGAACTACGTCTGTGTTCCGAACTGCTTCGCAGTGAATGCCCATGCCATGCGTGAGGCGTCAGGCCCCTTCCTGTCGCTGAAGTGCTGGTTGGCCGCACCGCCGCTCCACGCGTGCGCCAGGCATTCCACCTCGACGAGCGTGGCCACCGTGGCGCCCTTGCGCTTGAAATCGATCACACGCATGGGGTGCCTCTTTCCGCGCTGAACATTCCTGCCGGAGCCCGGAACGGCGCCCGCGGCATTGGCCCAGACCTGCGCTGCAGCGCGTCCATTGCTGGGCGCCACCACGGCGTCCGAATCTCCATGGATGACCAGGAGCGGGGGCCACGCGAGACTTGTCGTGCCCGGGCTCGCAGGAAGCGGCTTCGTTGCTCGCCGACCATGCATGGCACCGACCGCTGACAGCGGAGAAGTGGCGGTGCCGGGCGGAATTCCGGAGTGCATCGTCACGGCCTTGAATCGCTCCGGGTGGCGCGTGACAACCAGTGCAGCCATGCTCGCACCCGCTGACAACCCCACGATCCCGATCCGCTCTCTGTCGGCGGAGTAAAGAGTGCACGCCTGGTCGATCGCTCGCATGATCAAGGCGACCTCGCGGTGTGCGCGGCCCGACCTGGTATCGAACCAGTTCCAACAACCTTGGGGATTCGACAGACGATCCTGCTCCGGGTACAGCACGAGGAAGCGTTCGCGCGCAGCCACCACATTCATCCGCGTGCTCGCGGCGAAGGTCTTCGCGTCCTGGTGGCACCCGTGAAGCATCACCATCAGCGGCAAGCGTTCGCCAAACTTGACGCCCGGCGGACGAAAGAGCCTGAACTGCCGAACACCGGCCGGGCCCATGGCCATGCCGGCAAGCCAATCGCCGGTGCCCACTGGAGCGCGTCGCTTTGCCTGCACCGGCTTCAGCGCCTCTTTCATCGAGTGCGTGCCGGCGTGCATTGAGAGACGGGTCAGTGCTGACAGATTGCGGGTCCAGAGCCCGGCCCATGAAGTTGACCGCTTCATGCCTGCTGTCCCATGCGCGCTACCGCCTTCTCTTTCGTTTCGATGCGGGAGCCTTCGCCATCGCGTCGGTCATGAACGGGTTCTTCTTGAGCCAAGGATTGGACATCGAGATTCCTTTCTGACAGCCGCACCGCGGCCGTTTCGGCTGTCTCATCTGTTCGGAGTTCGCGGGCCCGAGCGCTGCGGGATCATCGGCAGGAGTCACCAGGCAGTATTGGTTGAGGAGGTGCACGCAACCCGTCGGACTTGAGTCCTTTGTGGCGTAGGCGGTCAGGCTGCGTGGTGGTCGTGCGACCGATCACGACCTCCCCCACCCCCTGCCGGCCGAAGCCTTGTCAGCACCACGACGCTCGCCTTCCCGAGCCAGGGTTCATCCGGATGCCGAGAATTCACCATTCGGTGAATTATCGCGACCATGTCGTCACCCGCCCCCAACGTCGTCGAGCTGCGCACCCGCGATGCCGAGCGCACCCAGCAGGAGATCCTGCGCGCCGCGATGGACGAGTTCGCCGAGCGCGGCCTGGGTGGCGCGCGCATCGACAGCATCGCCGAGCGCGCCGGCGTCAACAAGCGCCTGATCTACTACTACTTCGGCGGCAAGGACGAGCTGTTCCTCGCGGTGCTGGAGCAGACCTACGCCGACATCCGCAGCGCCGAGCGCGAGCTGCACCTCGACCGCCTCAGCCCGCCCGACGCGGTGCGGCGGCTGGTCGCGTTCACCTGGGAACACTACCTCGCGCACCCGGAATTCCTGACGCTGCTGAACAGCGAGAACCTGCACCGCGCGCGCCACCTGAAGGAATCGAAACGCATCCGCGAGATGAACTCGCCGCTGGTGCAGACCCTCGGCGAAGTGCTCGAGCGCGGTCGCCGCGACGGCGTGTTCCGCGGCGGCGTCGACCCGGTGCACCTCTACATCTCGATCGCCGGCCTGGCGTACTTCTACCTGTCGAACAACCACACGCTGTCGACCATCTTCGCGCGCGACCTGATGTCGCCCAAGGCCTTGTCGGAGCGCCTGTCGCACATCACCGAGGTGGTGATGGGCTACGTGCTGCTCAACTGATCCCGGGCCCCTAATTCACCAGGCAGTTAAGAAGGACGCCACCATGAAACGCTGGATCCTGTCGCCCGCACTGCGCCCCGTCTGGCTGCTGGCGCTGCTGCTGGTGCTGTGGGACCTGGCGATCCGGCTCTTCAGGATCCCGCCCTACCTGATCCCCACGCCGTGGTCGGTGGCGCGCCAGCTGGTCGTCGAATGGCCGATGCTGTGGCGCGAGACGCTGCCCACGCTGTATGCCACGCTGGGCGGCTTCGTGCTGTCGGCGCTGTTCGGCGTGCCGGTGGCGATGTGGATCTCGTACTCGCGCGTGGTCGAGAGCTTCGTCTACCCGCTGCTGGTGTTCTCGCAGTCGATCCCGAAGGTGGCCATCGCGCCGCTGTTCGTCGTGTGGTTCGGCTTCGGCATCGTGCCCAAGGTGATCGCGGCCTTCCTGCTCGGCTTCTTCCCGGTGGTGGTGGCCACGGTGCAGGGCTTCAAGTCGGTCGAGGGCGACGTGATCGACCTGGCCCGCTCGATGGGTGCCAACCCGCTGAAGGTTTTCCTGAAGTTCCGCCTGCCCACGGCGCTGCCGTCGATCTTCAGCGGGCTCAAGGTGTCGGTGACGCTGGCGGTGGTGGGCGCGGTGGTCGGCGAGTTCGTCGGCTCCAACTCCGGCATCGGCTACGTGCTGCAGAAGGCCACCGGCAGCTTCGACCTGCCACTGATGTTCGCCGCGCTGGTGCTGCTGTCGATGGTGGGCGTGCTGCTGTTCCTCGCGGTCGAACTCGTCGAACGCTGGTTGATGCCCTGGCACACCTCGCAGCGCGCCGAACAGCTCGGCACGCCCTGAACAACAACCGAAGGAGACCTCCCATGAAGAGACGCGTCCTGGTGCAAGCCGCTGCGGCGGCTGCGTTGTCCGTCGGCCTGGCCGCGCCTGCGTTCGCGCAGGCCCGCGACAAGGTGGTGCTGCTGCTCAACTGGTACGTCTACAGCGAGCACGCGCCCTTCTTCATCGGCAAGGAAAAAGGCTTCTACGAGGCCGAGAACATCGACCTGGAGATCCAGGAAGGCCGCGGCTCGGCGGTGTCGATCCAGGCGGTGGCGGCCGGCTCGGCCACCTTCGCCTACGTCGACGTGCCGACGATGATGAAGGCCGCCGCCAAGGGCGCGCCGGTCAAGGCGGTGGGCGTCGCGCTGCAGGTGAGCCCGATGTCGGCGATGGGCTTCGCCGACAAGGGCGTGAAGACCGCCAAGGACATCGTCGGCAAGACGGTCGCGATGACGCCCGGCGATTCGATGAGCCAGATCTGGCCGCTGTTCCTGAAGAAGACCGGGCTGCAGGAGAGCCAGTTCAAGACGGTGTCGGGCGACGCGCAGACCAAGCTGAACGCTGTGATCAACGGCCAGGCCGACCTGCTGCTCGGCTACGTGATGGACCAGAACATCAAGCTGCAGGACGCGACGAAGAAGCCGGTGCAGGTGGTGCGCTTCGCCGACTACGGCGTCAACCTCATCAGCTCGGGCATCGTCGCGCACAAGGACACGCTGTCCGGCAAGGCCGACCTGGTGAAGCGCTTCATGCGCGCCTCGACGCGTGCGCTCGAAGAGGCCGAGAAGAACCCCGAGGCCGCGGTCGACGCGACGCTGAAGGCGAACCCGAAGTCCGGCCAGCGCGACACCATGCTGGTGGGCCTGAAGCTGACGACCGCGCTGTACCACACCGACGAGACCCGCGCACTGCGGCCGTTCCGCGTCTCGATGAAGAACGTCGGCGAATCGCTCGACCTGCTGGTGCAGTACGGCGGCATGGACCCGGCCACGCGCGGCAAGCCGGAAGACTACGTCTCGCTCGACTACCTGCCGTGAGCGCAGTGCTCAAGCCCGTGGCGCACGCCGAGCCGGCCCCGGTGCTGATCGAGGCCCGCGGCCTGCACAAGACCTACCGCACGCAGGACGGCGAGGTCGAGACGCTGCGCCCGCTGGATTTTTCGATCCGCGCCGGCGAGTTCGTCTCGGTGGTCGGCCCGTCCGGCTGCGGCAAGAGCACGCTGATGAAGCTGGTGGCCGGCCTGCTGCYGTTCAGCGGCGGCGCGCTGTCGCTGAATGGCCGGCCGGTGCACGGGCCGCAGACCGACGTCGGCATCGTGTTCCAGAGTGCGCTGCTGCTGCCGTGGCGGCGCGTCATCGACAACATCCTGCTGCAGGCCGAGATCCGCGGGCTGCCGATGGCCGCGGCGCGCGAACGGGCGCAGCAGCTGATCGACATGGCCGGCCTGCGCGGCTTCGAGAACAAGTACCCGTGGCAGCTGTCGGGCGGCATGCAGCAGCGCGTCGCGATCCTGCGCGCGCTGCTGCACGACCCGCCGGTGCTGCTGATGGACGAGCCCTTCGGCGCGCTCGACGCGATGACGCGCGAGCGCATGAACCTCGAGCTGCAGCGCATCTGGCTGGCGGCCGGCAAGACGGTGCTGCTGATCACGCACAGCATCCCGGAGGCGATCTTCCTGTCCGACCGCGTGTTCGTGATGACCGAGCGGCCGGGCTCGATCGCCGCCGTCTACGACATCGACCTGCCGCGCCCGCGCTCGCTGGACGTGATGGGCAGCGAAGCCTTCGCGGCCTGCGCGCGCACGCTGCGGGCGCACTTCTACGCGCAGGGGTCGCTCGATGCGCATTGACGGCGGAACCCGGGCATGAGGACCGAGGGCATCCTGCTCGTCGTGCGCGCGATCGACTGCGGCGTGCGGCCGGTGCGGCTGCGCCTGCCGTTCCGCTTCGGCGCGGTGACGCTGGAGCGCTGCCCGCAGCTCTTCGTGCGCGCCACCGTCGAGGTGGCCGGACGCGGCACCTGGCAGGGCCATGCGGCCGAGCTGATGGTGCCGAAGTGGTTCGACAAGCGCCCGGGGTTCTCGCACGCCGACAACGTCGCGCACCTGGCCGGCGCGGTCGAGCGCACCGTGCAGGCGTATGCCGGCGACCGCCCGGCGAGCGCCTTCGAGCTGTTCGAGCGGCACCACGCGGCGCTGGCCGCCGAAGGCCGCCGGCTCGGCGCGACCGACCTGTCCAGCACCTTCGGCCCCGCGGTGACCGACCGCGCGGTGATCGACGCGCTGTGCGCCGCGCTCGGGCTGTCGGTCTTCGATGCCGTCGCGCGCAACGCGCTGGGCCTGCAGCCGAGCGCCCTGCTGCCCGACCTGCGCGACCTCGACTGGAACGCCTGGCTGCCGACGCTCGCGCCGCGGCGCCACGTCGACGCCCGCCACACGGTGGGGATGCTCGACGCGCTGCAGCCGGTGGCCGCCGACGGCGGTGCGCTGCCGGTCAGCCTGCCTGCCGTGATCGAGCGCTACGGGCACCGCGTGTTCAAGATCAAGCTCGGCGGCGATCCGCAGGCCGACGTGCAGCGGCTCGGCGACGTGCTGGCGGTGCTGGACCGGCAGGCCCCGGAGCACCGCTACTCGCTCGACGGCAACGAGCAGTACGCCGACCTCGACAAGCTGCGCGAGCTGTTCGATCGCCTGCGCGACCTGCCGGCCTTCGCAAGGCATCCCGATGCCCTGCTCTACCTGGAGCAGCCGCTGCCGCGCGACCGCTCGTTCGACACGCCGCTGCCCGCGCTGCCCTGCCCGCTGCTGATGGACGAGGCGGACGGCACGCTGGATGCCTTCGTGCGCGGCCGCGACGCCGGCTGGCAAGGGGTGTCCAGCAAGGGCTGCAAGGGCTTCTACAAGTCGCTGGTCAACCGCGCGCGCTGCGACCGCTGGAACGGCGCCGCGCGCCGCAACGGCCACGGCCCGGGCTGGTTCATGTCGGCCGAGGACCTGACCTGCCAGGCGGGCCTGGCCGTGCAGCAGGACCTGGCCCTGACCGCGTTGCTGGGCCTGGGCCATGCCGAGCGCAACGGCCACCACTATGCCGACGGCTTCGGCGACGCGCCGCCGGCCGAGCGCGAGGCCTTTGCACGCGCCCACCCCGACCTGTACGACGGCGATGCGCGGCTGCGCATCGTGCACGGCCGCATCGCGCTGCATTCGCTGTCCGGCGCCGGCTACGCCCATGCCGCGACGCCCGACTGGGCCGCGATGCAGCCGCTGTCGCACGCCCCCACCCTCGTCTGAACACAAGGAGCCCCATGGCCACCCAACGACTCGGCCTGATCATGCACGGCGTCACCGGCCGCATGGGCATGAACCAGCACCTGATCCGCTCCATCGTCGCGATCCGCAACCAGGGCGGCGTGGCGCTTTCCAACGGCGACCGGCTGATGCCCGACCCGGTGCTGATCGGTCGTGACGCCGCCAAGATCGAGGCACTGGCCCGCGCGCACGGCATCGCGCGCTGGGGCACCAACCTCGACAGCGCGATGGCCGAGCGCAACGACAGCGTCTTCTTCGACGCCGGCACCACGCAGATGCGGCCCACGCTGCTGGCGCAGGCGATCCGCGCCGGCAAGCACGTCTACTGCGAGAAGCCGATCGCCACCAACCTGTCCGAGGCGCTGGAGGTGTGCCGCCTTGCCCGGCAGGCCGGCGTCAAGCACGGCGCGGTGCAGGACAAGCTGTTCCTGCCCGGCCTGCGCAAGCTCGACCTGCTCAAGCGCGCCGGCTTCTTCGGCCGCATCCTGTCGGTGCGCATCGAGTTCGGCTACTGGGTGTTCGAGGGCGACCYGCAGCCGATCCAGCGGCCGTCGTGGAACTACCGCCAGGAAGACGGGGGCGGCATCATCCTCGACATGGTGTGCCACTGGCGCTACGTGCTGGACAACCTGTTCGGCGAGGTGCAGGCGGTGTCCTGCCTGGGCGCCACGCACATCCCCGAGCGCTTCGACGAAGCCGGCAAGCCCTACCGCGCGACCGCCGACGATGCGGCCTATGCGACCTTCCAGCTGGCCGGCGGCGTGGTCGCGCAGGTCAACAGCTCGTGGGTCACGCGGGTGCGGCGCGACGACCTGGTGACCTTCCACGTCGACGGCACGCACGGCTCGGCGGTGGCGGGCCTGACCGACTGCCGCAGCCAGTCGCGCGTCAACACGCCGCGGCCGGTGTGGAACCCCGACACGCGCCAGACCATGCCGTTCTTCGAGCAGTGGCAGGAGGTGCCCGACACGCAGCCCTACGACAACGGCTTCAAGCTGCAGTGGGAGCAGTTCCTGCGCCACGTCGCCGAGGACGCGCCCTGGCGCTTCACGCTGCCCGAGGGCGCCAAGGGCGTGCAGCTGGTCGAGGCGGCACTCGCGAGCTGGAAGGAACGGCGCTGGGTCGACGTGCCGGCGCTGGCGGTGTGACGCGATGGACCTGTCGCTGAATCTTCCGACGGCCGACGGCAGCCTCGCGCGCTACACGCTGAGCGGCCGCGAGGCGTGGCGTGCGCCGGCCGCGCCGGTCTTCAACCGCATCGCGTTCTCGGCCGCGCACGTGGTGGCCGATGCGCGCGCGGCGATCGACCCGTGGCTGGGCTGCGCGATCGACTGGGACGCGACCATCGCCTGCCGGCAGCGGCTGTGGCGCATGGGGCTCGGCGTGGCCGAGGCGATGGACACGGCGCAGCGCGGCATGGGGCTGGACTGGCCGACCTCGCTCGAATTGATCGCGCGCTCGCTCGATGCGGCGCGCGACGTGCCGGGCGCCCTCGTCGCGAGCGGCTGCGGCACCGACCAGTTGGCCCCCGATGCGGCGCGCGACGTCGACGACGTGATCCGCGCGTACGAGGCACAGATGGCGGCCATCGAGAAGCTGGGCGGCCGGCTGATCCTGATGGCCAGCCGCGCACTGGCGCGCGTGGCGCGCGGGCCGGCCGACTACGAGCGCGTCTATGGCCACCTGCTGCGCCAGGCGCGCGAGCCGGTGATCCTGCACTGGCTGGGCGACATGTTCGACCCGGCGCTGGCCGGCTACTGGGGCAGCGCCGACGTCGACCGCGCGATGGACACCGCGCTGGCGGTGATCGAGGCGAATGCCGCCCAGGTCGACGGCATCAAGATCTCGCTGCTCGACAAGGACCGCGAGATCGCGATGCGCCGCCGGCTGCCGCCGGGCGTGCGCATGTACACCGGCGACGACTTCAACTATGCCGAGCTGATCGCCGGCGATGGGGTCGGCAGCGCGAGCACGCAGCGGCAGAGCGATGCGCTGCTCGGCATCTTCGACGCGATCGCGCCGGCCGCCAGCGCAGCCCTGGCGGCCCTGGCGCAGCACGACAGGGCGCGCTTCCACGCCATCCTCGCGCCCACGGTGCCGCTGTCGCGCCACGTCTTCCGGGCGCCGACGCGCTTCTACAAGACCGGTGTCGTCTTCATGGCCTGGATCAACGGCCACCAGGACCACTTCGTGATGGTGGGCGGGCAGCAGAGCACGCGGTCGCTGCCTCACTTCGCCGAGCTGCTGCGGCTGGCCGATGCGGCCGGGCTGATCGAGCAGCCGGAGCTGGCCGCGCGCCGCATGCGGCACCTGCTGGCACTGCACGGGGTGGAGGGTTGATGCGCGATTTCAGCGGCGATCACCGGTGGTTGTCGATCAACACCGCGACCGTGCGGGCGCAGTGGCCGTTGGACCGCATCGTGCTGGAGTGCGCGACGCGGGGCATTCGCGCGATCTCGCCGTGGCGCGACCAGGTGGCCGCGGCCGGGATCGACAGGATCGCCGGGCTGCTGCAGGACACCGGCATCGAGTTGTCGGGCTATTGCCGCGGCGGCATGTTCCCGGCCGCCGACGCCGAAGGGCGGCAACGCGCCCTCGACGACAACCGGCGTGCGGTCGACGAGGCGCGGGCCTTGAACGCGCGCTGCCTCGTGCTGGTGGTCGGCGGGCTGCCCGGTGCATTGAGCGGCCGGGCGGCGCACAAGGACATCGCCGCCGCCCGCAATGACGTGCGCGACGGCATCGCCGCGACGCTGGACTACGCGCGCCAGGTCGGCATGCCGCTCGCGATCGAGCCGCTGCACCCGATGTACGCGGCCGACCGCGCCTGCGTCAACACGATGGAGCAGGCTCTGGACCTGTGCGATGCGCTCGACCCGCAACGCAGCGGCGCGCTCGGCGTGGCGCTGGACGTGTACCACGTGTGGTGGGATCCGAAGCTGCAGGCGCAGATCGAACGCGCCGGGCGTGAACGGCTGCTGGCCTTCCATGTCTGCGACTGGCTGCTGCCGACGCGCGACCTGCTGAACGACCGCGGGATGATGGGGGATGGGGTGATCGACATCCCGCGCATCCGCGGCTGGGTCGAGGCGGCCGGCTACGCAGGGTACAGCGAGGTCGAGATCTTTTCGAGCGAGGACTGGTGGAAGCGGCCGGGGGGCGAAGTGCTGGACACGTGCATTGACCGGTACCGCAGGTCAGTCTGACGATTCCCGGATTGGCATCCGGGCTACGAAGCGGGTAGCCCGGATGCCAATCCGGGGATCCACGTCACGCCGGCTGCAACACCGTCCGCCGCACCCGGCGCACGTTGAACGCGCTCGCGATCAACACCGCCTGCACCACCGCGATCCCCAGCCACACCTGGGCCGGCCGGTGCAGGTCCATCAGCGTGCCGAACAGCAGCGGCGCGAGCGCCTGCCCGATGTCCAGCCCCGAGTAGACGACGCCGTAGACGCGCCCCGTCGCGTTGTCCGGCGCCGAGCGCTTGACGATCAGGTCGCGCGACGGCCCGGCGATGCCCGCCGCGAAGCCCATCGCACCGAACAGCACCGGCACCGCCAGCGCCGGGATCGTCGCGTAGCCCAGCACCAGCGCGATCGCCGCCGCCACCCCGAAACCGAGGCCGACGATGCGCTCGCAGCGCGCCGGGTCAGTCACGAGGAAGCCACCCACCACCATGCCGCCGGCACTGCACACCATGTAGACCGTCAGGCACACCGCCGCCAGCTGCGTCGGTACCTCGTGCAGCAGCCGCGCCGCCTCGGGCGCGAAGGCCTGCACGCCGCTCAGCGACATCGCATAGAAAAAGAAGAACGCGAAGCACATCCACACCGCCGGGATCGACAGGAAATCCAGGCTGCCGCCGCCGGCCTTCACCGCGTCCGCCTTCGCGGCCGGTGCCGGCGCGGCCACGTCGAGCGCCAGCGGCGCCCGGTTGAACCACAGCACCGCCAGCACCGCGAAGGCCAGCACGCCGGCACAGGCCAGCGCCACGCGCCACGAGTACGCCAGCGTCAGCGGCACCAGCATGGCCGGTGCCAGCGCCCAGCCCAGGCTGCCGGTGATGCCGTGCACGCTGAAGGCATGGCCGAGCCGCGACGGGTGCACCTTGCGGTTCAGCAGCGTGAAATCCACCGGGTGGAACACGCCGTTGCCGATGCCCGCCAGCACCGAGAACATCGCCAGCATCCACCAGCTCTGGCTGGCCGAGAAGCCGAAGGCCGCCAGCCCCAGCAACGCCAGCCCGGCAAACAGGATYGGCCGCGGGCCGAAGCGGTCGACCACGAAGCCCGACACCGCCTGCGTCAGGCACGAGACGACGAAGAAGATCGACATCAGCAGCCCCAGTTCGGCATAGCTGACGCCGAAGGCATCCTTCAGCCACGGGAACAGCGGCGCCAGGAGCAACTGGCTGAAGTGGCTGATGCTGTGGGCCAGGCCGACGAGGCCGATGACGGTGGCGTCCTTGCGCAATGCGGGTGCCGGGGCGGCCAGGGTGTTCATGCAGGTCCAGGGGGAAAAGTCGAGCCCCGATGGTAGGCAGGCCGGCCGCGGCGGGATTACGATAGCCCGTCAATCTTTGTCGAGATCCTGCCAACCATGACCGTGCCCCCGATCGGCCCGCTCGCCCCGCACCTCTACGCACCGACGCCGCAGCGGCCGCTGCGCGCCAAGCGCCATTGCCTGGGCACCGACACCCGCGTCGTGCCGCACCACCACGACTGGGCGCAGATCGCGCTGTCATCCACCGGCGTCGTGCGGCTGACGATGGAGCACGGCACCTACCTCGTGCCGCCGTCGCGCGCACTGTGGATCCCGCCCGGCATGGAGCATGCCCTCAACGTGGTCGAGGACACCGACCTGCGCACGCTGTACCTGCTGCAGCCGCGCGGTCACAGCGGCCCCGGCGTGCCGCGCGCCGAGCAGGCGCCGTGGCGACAGTGCCGCGTGCTCGAGGTGTCGCCGCTGCTGCGCGCGCTGGTGCTGGAGCTGGATGTGCAGCCCGACGGTGGCGGCCCGCCGCTCGCGCCGCAGGCGCTGCAGCGCGAACGGCGCCTCGGCGCGCTGGTGCTGGACGAGTTGCGCCGCGCGCGCCCGATCCGGCTGGGTGTCGACCTGCCCGCCGACAAGCGCCTGCGCACGCTGTGCGAGGCCGTGCTCGACGATCCTACAAGGCATGCGACGCTCGACGGCTGGGCGCGCGACACCGGCGCGAGCCCGCGCACGGTGGCGCGGCTGTTCCGGCAGGAGCTGGGCACCACCTTCGTCCAGTGGCGCCAGCAGGTGCTGCTGGTCAAGGCCTTGTCGCTGGCGGCGCGCAAGCAGCCGATGGGGGTGATCGCGGCCGAGCTCGGCTATGCCAGCGCCAGTGCGTTCAGCGCGATGGTGCGGCGATCCGTCGGCGAGCCGCCGAGCCGCTTCTTCAGCTAGGGCCTGCCCCTCACCCCGAAGGGGGGTAGCCATCTTGGGGATGTCCGGATCGCGGCATCGCCCTAGACTGGGCCGCAGTTCAACCCCGGGAGCGACCCATGTTGTCATCGTTGTTCGGAGACCTGCGCGGCCTCAAGGGCAGTGATCGCGACGAACCGTCGCTGCCCGGCCAGGAGACCGGGAACGAGGCGGGCTTTGCCGCCACCTCGCTGATGGAGAGCACCGCGACCGAGGTGAACGAGCGCGGCCAGATGGTCGACCGCCACCTGCGCGACTTGGTCGTCACCGGCTCGTCGGCCCAGGCCATCCGCGAGCATTTCGCGGCCACGCGCGCCGACCTCGAAACCGCCAGCCGCCACATCGCGTTGCACGACCCGACCGGTGTCTGGGCCTCGGCCGTGATCAAGGCGCTGTCGGATGCCAGCGGCCGGCCCATCGAGCGCCTGCACCTGCGCGAGCACACCACGCTGCGCACGCTCGCGATGATCGAGCGCACGACGCTTGCGCGGCGCGACGAGCCGCTGCTGCGCATCTACCACGCCGACGTGCGCGCGCCCGGCGCCGACAACGCCGCCATCCCGATCGCGCTGATGGAGCGCAGCCACATGACGGCGGTGATCGTCGGCGCGATGCAGCCGCACGCCGTCGACGGCATGCTCAACACGCTGTACGACGCGGTCAACCAGCCGGGGTGGCGCTGCCCCACCCTGCTCTTCATGCTGCCGCCCAGCGCGGTGTGGATCGCCAACAAGATCGGCATGATCCAGTGGCCGCAGCGGCTGAAGGTGCAGGTGCTCAACGAATCGCTGACCAGCGCGTCGGCGGTGTGGAACGCGCTGCTGGGCATCTGGAACCGCGTGAAGACCGAGCCCACCTGGGGCCCGCCGCCGGTGGCCGCGATCTCGTCGGTGCAGGGTCCCGACGGCTTCCCGATCAAGGTGGCCGACCTGGACGCCGGCACGGCCGTGCCGGTCAGCAACGCGGTGCTGAAGCCGTCGGTGCGCGGCACGCTGGACCCGCAGCGCGCCGCGCAGGCGCTCGACGGCATGCAGCTGGTCGACGGCATGCTCGGCTGCGCGGTGGTCGACACCGCCACCGGCCTCGTCATCACGCAGAAGGTGCGCGACGACCGCCCGGTCGACATGGACCTGGCGGCGGCCGCCTGCACGCAGGTGCTGCGCGCCCACGACCGCCATGCGCGCGAAATGGGCCTGGCCGACACGGTGCAGGAGATCATGACCAGCACGCCGACGCGCCAGCACCTGATCCGCTCCCTGTCGCGCCACGGCGGCCTGTTCCTGTTCGCACTGCTCGACAAGCAGCGCAGCAACCTGGCCCTCGCCCGCTACAAGCTGATGGAAGCCGAGCAAGGACTCTCGTGACGCCCCCCTCGTAGCCCGGATGCCCATCCGGGGAATGGGGCTCCGATACCATCCGCGGATGAGCCAAGAAGTTGCCTACGACTACCCCTTGCAGGATTCGGACGGCGCGACCTGCACCGCCCACGCCTGGGCCAAGGTCCCCGAGCCGCTGACGCCCGCCGGCCGCGCCGACCACAAGGCGCGCGCCAAGGCGCTGCTGGCGAAGCACGACGCCGTCCTCGTCGCCCACTACTACGTCGACGGCGACCTGCAGGACCTGGCGCTGGAAACCGGCGGCATCGTCGCCGACTCGCTCGAGATGGCCCGCTTCGGGCGCGACCACCCGAGCCGCACCTTGGTCGTCGCCGGCGTGCGCTTCATGGGCGAGAGCGCCAAGATCCTGAGCCCGCACAAGCGCGTGCTGATGCCCGACCTCGACGCGACCTGCTCGCTCGACCTGGGTTGCCCGCCGGAGGATTTCGCGCGCTTCTGCGACGCCCACCCCGACCGCGAGGTCGTCGTCTACGCCAACACCAGCGCCGCGGTGAAGGCGCGCGCCGACTGGATGGTCACCAGCTCGTGCGCCTTGGCGATCGTCAGGCACCTGAAGGACCAGGGCAAGAAGATCCTGTGGGCCCCGGACCGCCACCTGGGCCGCTACATCCAGGAAGAGACCGGCGCCGACATGCTGATGTGGAACGGCGCCTGCATCGTGCACGACGAGTTCAAGGGCCTCGAGCTCGACCTGCTGAAGGCCGGGCACCCGGGCGCGAAGATCCTGGTGCATCCCGAATCGCCGAAATCGGTGGTGGCGCAGGCCGACGTCGTCGGCTCGACCTCGCAGCTGCTGAACGCGGTGCTGCAGATGGACGCGCAGAGCTTCATCATCGCCACCGACAACGGCATCCTGCACCGCATGCGCCAGCTCGCGCCCGGCAAGACGCTGATCGAGGCGCCCACCGCCGGCAGCAGCGCCACCTGCAAGAGCTGCGCGCACTGCCCGTGGATGGCGATGAACGCGCTGCAGGGCGTGGTGGCCTGCCTGGAACAGGGCACGGGCGAGATCCACGTCGACGAGCCGGTGCGCAGCCAGGCGCTCGGCTGCATCGACCGCATGCTCGATTTCGTCAAGAACAACCCGTCGGCCACGCAGAAGCTCGGGCTGGTGAAGAACATGGGCGCCGCCTGACCGATGACCGACTTCAACGAGACCCTGGAACAGGCGCGCGAACGCAACATCCGCGACGCGCTGGCCGAAGACATCGGCCGCGGCGACTGGACCGCCCGCCTCGTGCCCGAGCACGGCCGCGTGCGCGCCCGCGTGCTGGTGCGCGAGGATGCGGTGCTGTGCGGCCGCGAGTGGTTCGACGGCTGCGTGCGCGCGCTGGATGCGAACGCGCTGATCGACTGGCACGTCGATGAGGGCGCGAGGATGGCGCCCGACACGCTGGTGTGCCACGTCGAGGCCGAGGCGCGCGCGCTGCTGTCGGCCGAGCGGCCGGCACTCAACTTCCTGCAGCTGCTGTCGGCCACCGCCACGGTCACGCGGCGCCACGTCGACGCGATCGCCGGCGCCTCGCCGAACCCGCGCGGCTGCGCGATCCTCGACACGCGCAAGACGATCCCCGGCATGCGCCTGGCGCAGAAATACGCGGTGCGCATCGGCGGCGGCCAGAACCAGCGGCTCGCGCTGTGGCACGGCATCCTGATCAAGGAGAACCACATCGCCGCCGCCGGCGGCATCGCCGCGGTGCTGCGCAATGCGCAGGCCCTGGACGCCGGGGTCGACATCCAGATCGAGGTCGAAAGCATCGCCCAGCTGCGCGAGGCGCTGGACGCCGGCGCATCCAGCGTGCTGCTCGACAACTTCGATGCGGGGATGATGCGCGAGGCGGTGGCCGTGACGGCCGGGCGCGCGCTGCTGGAGGTGTCGGGCAACGTGCAGCTCGACCAGGTGCGCAGCCTCGCCGAGACCGGCGTCGACCGCATCTCGATCGGGCGGCTGACGAAGGACGTCAAGGCCACCGACTACTCGATGCGGGTGCTCGAAAGGCTGTAAGCCGGACATATGGCGCACTCGCCGGCTGGCAGTGTGGCGCGGGGCTGTCTACAGTGCAGGAACCCTTGAACGAACGGCGGACCCCATGAGCGCAGACTTCGACTCGATCTTCAACTACCACGAGCGTGCGGTCTTCGAGGCGGTGTCGGTGGCTGCCGCCTCGCATCCGCACCTGCAGGGCAGCGAGCTGCTGGCCGACATCGCCTGCGTCGCGCTGAACCGCCTGCCGCCGCGCTACATCCGGCATGCGGTGGATTTCTCGTTCTACCTGAGCGAGAAGGAACGGCACGCGATCGACGAGGCGATCAAGGAGGCGGTGGAGTTCGCGTTCCAGTTCGTGTTGGCGCGCACCGCGATGAAGGCGCGCAGTTGAAGGCCGACCCGGATTGGCATCCGGGCTACGCGGATTTGTAGCCCGGATGCCAATCCGGGGCCCGGCTCGCCCCGCTTGACGCGGACCGCACCAGAATCGTCGGGAAACTCACCGGCAAGGTCTGCGGGAAATCCCGGCTGTAGTGCAGCCCGCGGCTCTCGTGCCGCATCAAGGCCGAGCGCACGATCAGCTCGGCGCAGTCCACCAGGTTGCGCAGCTCCAGCAGGTCGCGCGTGACGCGGAAGTTCGCGTAGTAGTCGTCGATCTCGCTGCGCAGCAGGTCGATGCGGTGCAGCGCCCGCTCCAGCCGCTTGGTGGTGCGCACGATGCCGACGTAGTTCCACATCAGCAGGCGCAGTTCGTCCCAGTTGTGCGCGATGACGACCTGCTCGTCGGCGTTCTCGACCTGGCTCTCGTCCCAGGCCGGCAGCACCGGCTGTTCGGCCGCGCCATGCGCCAGGATGTGTTCGGCGCAGGTGCGGCCCAGCACCACGCATTCGAGCAGCGAGTTGCTGGCCAGCCGGTTCGCGCCGTGCAGCCCGGTGTAGGTGGTCTCGCCCACCGCATACAGGCCCGGCAGGTCGCTGCGCCCGTTCAGGTCGGATACCACGCCGCCGCAGGTGTAGTGCGCCGCCGGCACCACCGGGATCGGCTGCGTCGTGATGTCGATGCCGAGCTTCAGGCAGCGCGCATGGATGGTCGGGAAGTGTTCCTTCAGGAAGGCCGCGCCCAGGTGCGTCGCATCCAGCAGCACGTAGTCGACGCCGTGCTTCTTCATCTCGAAGTCGATCGCACGCGCCACGATGTCGCGCGGCGCCAGCTCGCCGCGCTCGTCGTGTGCCTGCATGAAGCGCGTGCCGTCGGGCAAGAGCAGCCGGCCGCCCTCGCCGCGCAGCGCCTCGGTGATCAGGAAGCTGCGCTCCTGCGGGTGATAGAGGCAGGTCGGATGGAACTGGATGAACTCCATGTTGCCGACCCGGCAGCCGGCGCGCCAGGCCATCGCGATGCCGTCGCCGGTGGACGTGTCCGGGTTGGTCGTGTAGCGGTAGACCTTGCCGGCACCGCCGGTGGCCATCACCACCGCCGACGCGGCCAGCGTCTCGACCCGCTGCTGGTCGATGTCGAGCGCATACACGCCGTAGCAGCGCGGCGCCTCGTCGCGCTTCAGGTGGCGCGAGGTGATCAGGTCGACCGCCATCCAGCGTTCCAGCAAGCGGATGTGGGGGTGGCGCTTGACCTCGGCGAGCAGCACGTCGTGGATGGCCTTGCCGGTGGCATCGGCCGCGTGCGCGATGCGGCGCACCGCATGCCCGCCTTCGCGCGTCAGGTGCAGGCCGAGCGGGCCTTCCGGGTCGGGCGAGAACGGCACGCCGCGCTCGACCAGCCATTCGATCGCCGCGGCGCTGTGCTCGGCGATGAAGCGCGCGGTGTGCTCGTCGACCAGGCCGGCGCCGGCATCCTGCGTGTCGCGCACGTGCGAATCGATGCTGTCGTCGGTGCCCAGCACGCCGACGATGCCGCCCTGGGCCCAGGCGGTCGCGCCTTCGTCGAGGTTGCGCTTGGCCAGCACCACCACCGGCCGGCTCTGCGCGATGTGCAGTGCCACCGTCAACCCCGCGAGGCCCGCGCCGATGATCACCACCGGCAGGGAAGGGACAGCATCAGTGCGGGACGAGGCCATGGGGCGCTGCCGGAGCAAGTGAGGACGGCGGATTCTATCGGCGCGGCAGTGGGCCCGGCGGCGACGCTGGCAAAGGACGGGCGCCGCGTCAAGCCCCAAGGCGGTGGAAAAAGGCCGCGTTTTTCGCGTCATCCTCCTATGTCACATCCGGAAACAAGCTCCTACACTGGCGCACGCCCGTTGACATCGACGGGACAAATGTTGAACCGCGAGTGACATCCATGTCGAGTGTTCCCCCCTTCTCCTCCGGCCAGGACGCTGCAGACGCCGGCGCCGGCGATGGCTGGCAGGCCACGCGGGCCCAGACGGCCGTGGTCACCGAGTTCGCGAGCGACGAAGAGGACTACCTGTCCAGCGAGCAGCGCGACATCGGCCGCCAGGTCAGCGACGACCAGCGCGAGCTGTTCGTCTCGTGCGACCCGGCCGAGGCGATGCAGCAGCAGTTCGAGCTGCTGGGCCCCGACTTCATCGCGCTGCACGACGTGGGCACGGTGTCGTCGCGCAAGCTGCTGGCCGGCGTGGCCACCGCCAGCCAGCAGAAGCTGCAGAAGCTGGTGATCCGGCGCCAGGGTTACGGCACGCCGCTCGCGACGCTGGAGTTCGTCGATTTCCCCGGCGCCGACGGCAGCACGCTGCGGCTGTACACCACGCAGGCCGATGCCGACACCGCGGCGCGCCAGGCGCTGGCGCGCGTGCTGCTGAGCTACAGCCAGCTGGCGGTGCTGATGGTGGGGGCGCTTCCGGCGCACCTGCTCGAATCGACGCTGAAGCCGCTGCACGAGGCGATGATCACCGGCCCGTGGCACAACCGGCACATGCTGCTGCTGCCGCTCACGTCGACCACGGCGACGCTTGCCACCTTCGGCACCGACATGGGCCGCGGCACCGGCGTCAACGTGCGCACCACGCCGCAGGTGACGCGGCCGTCGGACGCGTGGAGCTTCATCAGCGGCACCTGGAACAAGCTGCGCGAGCAGGGGCTGGGGGCGCGCCGGCCGGCACCGTCGCCACAACAGATGACCTCGCCGCGCAGTACGCCATCGTTCGCGCCGTCGGCGCCGACACCGATGGCCGCCGCGCCGACACCCACCATGCCGCTGGTCACGCCGCCGGCGGTTGCGTACCCGACCTCGTATGCGGCGATGCCGCCGCCGCCGCAGTCGGTGGCCGCGCCGGCCACGCAGATGCGGCCGATGCCGCCGACGCGGCCGAGCGTGTCAACGCAGGCCGATTCGCCGCTGCAGCGCTACGTGAACCAGCTGATCGAGCTGACCGGCATGGTGAGCTGCTGCGTGTTCGACATCGCGAGCGGGCGCGACCTGGTGCACGCCGGCGCCCGGCCGTCGGCGGACACGCTGGCGATGCACGGGTCGGCGCTGCTGGGGGCCTTGACGGCGGCCGCGCGGACCATGGGGCTGGGGCACGCGGTGCCCGAGGCGGCGATCACGCTGGGGGCGCATCACCAGTTGCTGCGGGCGGTGCCCAACCACCCGGGGCTGGCGCTGCATGCGGTGCTGGACAAGGCGCAGGCGAACCTGACGCTGGTGCGGCTGCAGGTCGTGCGGATGGACAACCTGTTGGAGGGGTGACGGCCCCCCAGTCGCTACCGCTCCTGCCCCCAAGGGGCGCCACCCAGCGGCCCGGCAAAGCCGGTTCCGCGGGCGTTGCTTGATCAATGAACCACGCGGGAGAAGCTGAACTCCGACCCGGCCACGTCCACCGGAATCACGTCCTTCGGCCCGAACTTGCCCTCGAGGATCAGCTTCGAGACCGGGTTCTCGATCTTCTGCTGGATCGCCCGCTTCAGCGGCCGTGCACCGAACACCGGATCGAACCCGACCTTCGCCAGCTCGGCCAGCGCCGCCGGCGACACGTCCAGCTTCATCTCCAGCTTGTCCAGCCGCCCTTCCAGCACCTTCAGCTGGATGCGCGCGATCGCCTCGATGTTCTTCGCGTCCAGCGCATGGAACACCACCGTCTCGTCGATGCGGTTCAGGAACTCCGGGCGGAAATGCTGCTTCACCTCGGCCCACACCGCCTCGCGGATGGCCTCGGGGTCCTGCCCCACCATCTGCATGATCTGGTGCGACCCCAGGTTCGACGTCATCACGATCACGGTGTTCTTGAAGTCCACCGTGCGCCCCTGCCCGTCGGTCAGCCGGCCATCGTCCAGCACCTGCAGCAGCACGTTGAAGACGTCCGGGTGCGCCTTCTCGACCTCGTCGAGCAGCAGCACGCTGTAGGGCTTGCGCCGCACCGCCTCGGTCAGGTAGCCGCCCTCGTCGTAGCCGACATAGCCCGGCGGCGCGCCGATCAGCCGGCTCACCGAATGCTTCTCCATGAACTCGCTCATGTCGACGCGGATCAGGTGCTCCTCGCTGTCGAACAGGAAGCCCGCCAGCGCCTTGCAGAGCTCGGTCTTGCCGACCCCGGTGGGACCGAGGAACAGGAACGAACCGGTCGGCCGGTTCGGATCGGACAGCCCGGCGCGCGAACGCCGGATCGCATCGGCCACCGCGACGATGGCCTCGTCCTGGCCGACCACGCGCTCGTGCAGCCTGGCCTCCATCTGCAGCAGCTTCTCGCGCTCGCCCTGCATCAGCTTGGACACCGGGATGCCGGTGGCGCGCGCCACCACCTCGGCGATCTCCTCGGCGCCGACCATCGTGCGCAGCAGATGAGGCCGGCCGGCATCGGCCCCCTTCTTCACCTCGGTCGCCTGCGCGTCCTTCAGCGCTTTTTCCAGCTCGGGCAGCTTGCCGTACTGGAGCTCGGCGACCTTGTTGAAGTCGCCCTTGCGCTTGAACTCCTCGATCTGCGTGCGGATGCGGTCGATCTCTTCCTTCACGTGGGCCGAGCCCTGGGCCGCGGCCTTCTCGGCCTTCCAGATCTCTTCCAGGTCGGCCGCCTCGCGCTGCAGGCGCTCGATCTCGTCCTGCAACAGGCCGAGCCGCTTCTGCGAGGCCTCGTCCTTCTCGCGCTTGACCGCCTCGCGCTCGATCTGCAGCTGGATCAGCCGGCGGTCGAGCTTGTCCATCGCCTCAGGCTTGGAGTCGATCTCGATCTTGACCTTGGCGGCCGCCTCGTCGATCAGGTCGATCGCCTTGTCGGGCAGGAAGCGATCGGTGATGTAGCGGTGGCTCAGCTCGGCCGCGGCGACGATGGCCGGGTCGGTGATCTCGACGCCATGGTGCACCTCGTACTTCTCCTGCAGGCCGCGCAGGATCGCGATGGTGGCCTCGACCGTCGGCTCGCCGACGAGGATCTTCTGGAAGCGGCGCTCCAGCGCGGCATCCTTCTCGATGTACTTGCGGTATTCGTCCAGCGTGGTCGCGCCGATGCAGTGCAGCTCGCCACGCGCCAGTGCCGGCTTCAGCATGTTGCCGGCATCGATCGCGCCTTCGGCCTTGCCGGCGCCGACCATGGTGTGAATCTCGTCGATGAAGACGATGGTCTGGCCTTCGTCCTGCGCCACTTCCTTCAGCACCGACTTCAGCCGCTCCTCGAACTCGCCGCGGAACTTGGCGCCGGCCAGCAGCAGGGCCATGTCGAGCACCAGCACACGCTTGTTCTTCAGCGAATCGGGCACCTCGCCGGCAACGATGCGCTGTGCGAGGCCCTCGACGATGGCGGTCTTGCCGACGCCCGGCTCGCCGATCAGCACCGGGTTGTTCTTGGTGCGGCGCTGCAGCACCTGGATCGCGCGGCGGATCTCGTCGTCGCGGCCGATCACCGGGTCGAGCTTGCCCTTGCGGGCGCGCTCGGTCAGGTCGAGCGTGTACTTCTTCAGGGCTTCGCGCTGGCCTTCGGCCTCGGCGCTGTCGACCTTCTGGCCGCCGCGCACCGCGTCGATCGCGGTCTCGAGCGCCTTGCGGGTCAGGCCGTGCTCCTTGGCGATCGGGCCGATGCTGGATTTGGCGTCGGCCGCGGCCAGCAGGAACATCTCGCTGGCGACGAACTGGTCGCCGCGCTTGTGGGCTTCCTTCTCGGACGCCTGCAGCAATGCACCCAGGTCACGGCTCGCCTGGACCTGCTCGCCGCCCTGCACCTGCGGCAGCTTCTTCAGCTCGGTGTCGAGCGTCGACTGCAGCTTGGCGGTGTTGACGCCGGCCCGCTCGAGCAAGGCCTTGGGGCCGTCGGCCTGGGCCAGCATCGCGGCCAGCAGGTGGGCCGGCTCGATGTACGGGTTGTCGCGGTTCAGCGCCAGGCTCTGGGCGTCGCCGAGGGCTTCCTGGAACTTGGTGGTGAGCTTGTCGAGTCGCATGGGACGGATCCTCCGATTGCAGGGGATTTGAGGGGACCGTCCCGGTTTTTCAAGTTAGGCCAGGACAAGCTTCCCCAACCTGTATCCGACGCCGGCACACGCCAGGGACCCCAGCACATGCGCCAGAGTGTGGCCCACGGCCAAGGCCCATTCATTGCGCTGGATCAGCGCGAGCGACTCGCCCGAGAACGACGAGAAGGTGGTCAGCCCGCCCAGGAATCCCGTCACCATCAGCAGCCGCAGCAACTCGTTCGGGCTGCGCTGGAACCAGTACAAGGCGACGCCGATCATCAAGCCGCCGGCGCAGTTGACCAGCAGCGTGCCCAGCGGAAAGCCGGCCCATTGCGCGTTCAGCCACAGCCCGGCCCACCAGCGCAGCAGCGCGCCGAACACCGCGCCGACCGCCACCGCCAGCACCTGCCACGCCGTGATGCCGGCCGTCATGCGCCGAGGTTCCCGCTCGCGATGCCCCAGCGCTGCAGCGCCGCATCGTCATGGCTGCGCGCATCGACCCAGCGCGCACCGTCGGGGGTGTGCTCCTTCTTCCAGAACGGGGCCTGCGTCTTCAGGTAGTCCATCAGGAACTCGCATGCTTGAAAAGCCTGGCCGCGGTGGGCCGAACTGACCGCCACCAGCACGATCTGGTCCTGCGGCCCCAGCTCGCCGACGCGGTGGATGACCCGCACGGCGCGGATGTCGAAGCGCACCAGCGCGGCATCGATCATCGTGTCGATCGCCTTCTCGGTCATGCCCGGGTAGTGCTCGAGCTCCATGCGGCTGACGTCCGAGCCGTCGCTGCGGTCGCGCACCGTGCCGACGAAGGCGACCACCGCGCCGACGCCGCCGTCGCCGGCCCGCAGCTTCGCCACCTCGGCGCCGAGGTCGAAGTCTTGCGTCTGGATCGAAAGGCGGTTCATCCGGAAGATTCTGTCACCCGCCGGTGACCGGCGGGAAGAACGCCAGCTCGGCGTCGTCGTGCAGCGGCGCGGCCTCGTCGCACAGCACCTGGTCGAGCGCGCAGCGCAGCGCCCGCGTGCGCGCCAGCGCGCCGGCATGGGTGGCATCGCGCGCGATCAGTGCGTCGCGCGCCGCACCCACCGTCGCGCCCACGGGCAGTTCCAGCGCCTCGCCGCTGCCCAGCGCCTCGCGCAGCGATGCGAAATAGCGAACCCGCAGCCTCATGCCAGCCACTCCGCGAACGTGATGTAGCGCACCGTGTCGCCGGCGCGTATCGCCTGCCCGGGCGGGTTGTCGACGACGCCGTCGCCCCACACCGCCGAGCTCAGCACCCCCGAGCCCTGGTTGCCGAAGCGGTCGAGCCCGCCCTGCGCATTGCGGCGCACGCGCAGGAACTCGCGCCGGCGGTCGGGCTTCGGCCAGTCGAAGTCGGCACGCATCGGGATGCCGATCGGTGCCTCCGCCGACGCGCCTTGCAGCCGCAACAGCACCGGCCGCGCCGCCAGCAGGAAGGTCATGAAGCTGGACACCGGGTTGCCCGGCAGGCCCATGAACCAGGCCTCGCTCGAATCGCCGCGGCGCACGCTGCCGAAGGCGAGCGGCTTGCCGGGCTTGATCGCGATCTGCCACAGGTCGAGCCGGCCTTCGGCCTGCACCGCGGGGCGCAGGTGGTCTTCTTCGCCGACCGACACGCCGCCGCTGGTGACGATCAGGTCGTGCCCCTGCGCGGCGCGCCTCAGCGCATCGCGCGTCGCATCGAGCCGGTCGGGGACGATGCCCAGGTCGGTGCATGCGCCGCCCAGCGCCTCGATCAGCGCGCGCAGCGTGAAGCGGTTGGAGTTGTAGATCGCGCCCGGCCGCAGCGGCTCACCGGGCATCACCAGCTCGTCGCCGGTCGAGAACAGCGCGACGCGCGGACGCCGCATCACCGGCAGCGTGGCAGCGCCCACCGACGCCGCCAGGCCGAGAGCCTGCGGCGTGAGCCGCGTGCCGCGCGCCAGCACGACGCTGCCCTGCCGCACGTCTTCGCCGCGCCGGCGGATCCATTGGCCGGCCTGCGGCACCTCGTAGACGCGCACCTGGCCGTCGAGCGCCTCGCACTGCTCCTGCATCACGACCGCATCGGCACCCGGCGGCACGGCCGCGCCGGTGAAGATGCGGGCGGCGCTGCCCGGCTGCAGTTCGGTGGGCACCGTGCCGGCCGGCACGCGCTGGCTCACCGGCAACAGCGTGCCGGCGGCCGCGACGTCGGCGCTGCGCAGCGCATAGCCGTCCATCGCGGTGTTGTCGAGCGGCGGCACGTCGACCTGCGAGCGCACGTCGCCGGCCAGCGTGCGGCCGCGGGCCTCGAAGGTCGACACGTGTTCGGCCTCGCCGGCCGGCAGCGGCTGCACCGCGGCCAGCAGGCGGGCCAGCGCCTCGTCCAGCGTCAGCAGCGGCGGGCGCGGGCGGTCAGGCGACGGCGGGGGGCTGGTAGTCATAGCGCGAAGCATCCGCGAGCAGGAAGGCGGCTGCTGCGGCAGGGTCATTCAGGTCCAGCACCGGGCGCGCGGTGGGCTCGGGCAGGCGCTCCGGGCTGTCGGTCGCGATCGCGACGATGAACGGATCGGTCGGGTAGTTGGCCTGCTTGCCGGTGTCGGCGCGCCAGACCTCGATCTTCGGCAGGTCGGCGTGCTTGAAGCCCTCGACCAGCACCCAGTCGCAG
>NZ_JBFUEB010000039.1:0-50549 GCF_056404395.1 Rhizobacter sp. P2_D12
CGTCGGCCATCGGGCAGTTCAAGGTGCGCAACGCAGCCCAGGAGATGGTGCCGCTGGGCAGCCTGGTGAACGTCAGCAACACCTACGGGCCGGACCGCGTCGAGCGCTACAACTCGTACATGGCGGCCGACTTCAACGGCGGTGCCGCGCCGGGCGTGTCGTCCGGCCAGGCGCAGGACATCATGGCCAAGCTCGCCACCGAGACGCTGCCGCGCGGCATCAGCTTCGAGTGGACCGACCTGACCTACCAGGAGATCCTGGCCGGCAACACCATGGTGATCGTGTTCCCGCTGTGCGTGCTGCTGGTGTTCCTGGTGCTGGCGGCGCAGTACGAGAGCTGGACGCTGCCGCTGGCGGTGATCCTGATCGTGCCGGCGTCCATCCTGTGCGCGCTGACGGGTGTCTACCTGACGCATGGCGACAACAACATCTTCACGCAGATCGCGTTGTTCGTGCTGGTGGGGCTGGCGTCCAAGAACGCGATCCTGATCGTCGAGTTCGCACGCGACCTGGAGCACCACGGCAAGGGCATCGTCGAAGCCGCGCTCGAGGCCTGCCACCTGCGGCTGCGCCCGATCCTGATGACGTCGATCGCGTTCATCATGGGCGTGCTGCCGCTGGTGTTCTCGTCGGGCGCCGGTTCCGAGATGCGCCATGCGATGGGCGTCGCGGTGTTCGCCGGGATGCTGGGCGTGACGCTGTTCGGCCTGTTCCTGACCCCGCTGTTCTACGTGCTGCTGCGCAAGCTCGCGGTGGCGATCGAAGGGCGCTCCGGCGCCGCCCCGGCGGCCTCCGCCCACGGAGCGTCGGCATGAGTGCAAAGACGATGACAACTCAAACATTGTTCAAGACCACGGCGCTGGTGGCGGCGCTGGTGCTGGCGGGCTGCTCGCTGGCGCCGGCCGTGCCGCAACCCGACATCGCGGTGCCGTCGGCCTACAAGGAAGTGACCGCGGTCGAGTCGGCGTGGAAGGCGGCGACGCCTTCCGAAGCGCAGCAGCGCGGCGCCTGGTGGACCACCTTCGGCGACGCGAAGCTGGATGCGCTGGAAGAGCAGGCCGCCAAGGCCAACCCGACGCTCGCGTCGGCCGCTGCGCGGGTCAAGGCAGCGCGAGCCGCGCTCGGCAGCGCCGAGGCCGACCGCTGGCCGCAACTGGGGCTGAATGCCGGTGCCACGCGCAGCCGGCAGTCGCCGGCCCAGCTGGGCGTGCCGGCAGGCACGGCGGTGTCGCCGGCCACGGTCTACAACGCCGGGCTGGGGGCGAGCTACGAGGTCGATCTGTTCCAGCGCGTCGGCAACGGCGTCAATGCGGCGAAGGCGGATGCCGAGCAGGTCGAGGCGAGCTACCGCTCGGTGCTGCTGGCGCTGCAGGCCGACGTCGCGCAGACCTACTTTGCGCTGCGCGCGACCGATGCCGAGGCGGCGCAGCTGGATGCCACCGTCGCGCTGCGCACCGAGAACGTGCGCCTGATCGGCAAGCGCTTCCAGGCCGGCGACGTGGCCGAGATCGACGTGGCGCGTTCGCGCACCGAGCTGTCGACGCTGCAGGGCGAGGTCGTCGCGCTGCGCGGCACGCGGGCGCGGCTGGAGCATGCGCTGGCGCTGCTGCTCGGCCAGGCGCCGTCCGGTTTCGCGTTCGACAACCAGCCGCTGGCGCTGGACGCGAGCGTGCCGGTGGTGCCGCCCGGCGTGCCGTCGTCGCTGCTGGAACGCCGCCCGGACGTCACCGCGGCGCAGCGCAGCATGGCGGCTGCGACGGCGCGGGTCGGCGTGGCCAAGTCGGCGCTGTTCCCGGCGCTGACGCTGACGGCCAACGGCGGCTATGCGTCGAACGAGCTGAGCGAGCTGTTCAAGACGAACGCCCAGTCGTGGCTGACCAGCCTGGTGTTCTCGCTGCCGATCATCGACGGCGGGCGCAACAAGGCGGCCATCAAGCGAGCCGAGGCGCAGCTCGAAGGCGCGGTGGCCGACTACCGGCAGTCCGTGCTGGTGGCCTTTGCCGACGTCGAGGACAACCTGGCCGGGCTGCGTGCCGTGCGCGAGCAGGTGAGCTTCACCGACGAGGCGGTGGCGTCTGCTCGCCGCGCGGCCGAACTTGCCGACAAGCGTTATCGGGCCGGCGAGGACAGCTACCTGCAGCTGATGGAAGCGCAGCGCGACCTGTTGAGCGTCGAGCGGCAGGCGGTGAAGCTGCGCGGGACCTGGGCGACCAACACGGTCGGCCTCATTCGGTCGCTCGGAGGGGGCTGGCAGTAGCCCGGATGACAATCCGGGGTGCGGATGTGATGGAATCCACCGGTGTAAGAACGGCCCGCTGTGTCCGACACAAGCGGGTCGTTTCAACCACCGCAAGGAGATTCCCATGAACAACCGCCTGATCGCTTCCTCCGCCCTCGCTTCCGTGCTGGCCCTGGGCCTGTTGAGCCACGCCAACGCCGCCGACGAGAAGGCGAAGGAAAAGTGCTTCGGCATCGCCAAGGCAGGCCAGAACGACTGCGCCAACACCTCGGGCACGCACTCGTGCGCCGGCCAGTCCAAGGTCGACAACGGCGCCGACGAGTGGAAGTACGTCGCCAAGGGCACCTGCACGAGCCTGGGCGGCAAGACCGCCGAGGAAGCCAAGAAGAAGTGAGCACGGCCGCAGGCGCGGGCATCGGCCTGCGCCAGCCGCACTACGACGCGCTGCTGGCCGACCCACGCGGCAGGCCTGCCCCGGGCTTCGTCGAGGTCCATTCCGAGAACTTCTTCGCCGACGGCGGCGCCGCACTCGCGGTGCTGCACGAGGCGCGCTCGCATTGGGACGTCAGCCTGCACGGCGTCGGGCTGTCGCTCGGCTCGGCCTGCGGGCTGGACGCCTGGCACCTCGACCGGCTGGCCCGGCTGGCCGAACGCATCCAGCCGGTGCGGGTGTCCGACCACGCGAGCTTCGCGCGCGCGCCGGGCCCGGCGGCGATGCTGCACGCCAACGACCTGCTGCCGCTCGCCTTCACGCGCGAGGCGCTGGAGGTGATGGTGTGCAACGTGATGCAGGTGCAGGAGCGGCTGCGCCGCCCCATCCTGGTCGAGAACCTGTCGGCCTACCTGGCCTGGGCCGACCGGGAGATGAGCGAACCCGACTTCTTCAACCAGCTGACGCGCCGCAGCGGCTGCGGGCTGCTGCTGGACGTCAACAACCTGGTCGTCAATGCGCTGAACCGCGGGATCGACCCGGTGCGCGAGGCCTGCGGCTGGGTCGACGCGATCGACGCCGCGAGCGTCGGCGAGATCCACTTGGCCGGCTACCTCGAACTGCCCGACATCGTGATCGACGACCACGGCAGCCGCGTGCACGAGCCGGTGTGGCAGGTGTACGCGCATGCAGTGAAGCGGCTGGGCGCGCGGCCGACGCTGGTCGAATGGGACACCGACCTGCCGCCGCTCGAGGTGCTGCTGGACGAGGCCGCACGGGCCGATCGCGTGATGGCCGGGGCACAGGCGACATGAACGAACTCGAACGCCAGCAGGCGCTGCTGCACAGCCTGTGGTCGCGCGATGGCGGCGCATCGCTCGGCGACGCGGTGCAGGAGCAGGGCGCCCGCCTGTTGCGCGGCTGGCAAGCCTACCAGGCGAACGGCGGCATGTCGGCCGAACGCTCGCTCGCGGCGCGCTACCCGACCGTGCAGGCGATGCTGGGCGATGAATCGTTCGCCGCGCTGGCGCGCGCGTTCTGGCACGCGCAGCCGCCGCAGCGCGGCGACCTGGCCGAGTTCGGCGACGGCCTGCCGGACTTCATCGCCGCAAGCGAACAGCTGGCCGACGCGCCCTATGTGGCGGACAGCGCGCGGCTGGATGCGCTGGTCGCCCGCTGCGAGCAGGCCGCCGAGGTCGAATGCGACATGGCAAGCCTCGCCTGGCTGGCCGAGGCCGACCCGGCCGAACTGGCGCTGGCCCTGGTTCCCGGCGTCGCCGTGCTGTCCAGCCACTGGCCGGTGGCGACGCTGTGGCTCGCCCACCGGCCTGGCGCCGACAGCGAAGACCGCCTGGCCGAAGCGCGCGATGCGCTGGCCGCAGGCCACGGCGAACACGCGCTGGTCTGGCGCGAAGGCTGGCGTGCCCGCGTGCAGCCGATCGCCGCGGCCGAGGCTCGCTGGACGCAGGCGGTGCTGGCACGGCGGCCGCTGGCCGAGGCGCTGGCGTCCGCGGGCGAGGCCTTCGAGGTCCAGCCCTGGCTGATCGATGCCTTGCACCTGCGCCGGCTGCTGGCCGGCGTGCGGCGCCTCTGAGCGGCGTTGCAAGAATCCGCGGGCTGCGGCGACCAAGCCTCGATCCTTGCAGCCTGCGAGGCCCTCCATCGAAAGACTCCCATGAGCATCACCCCCTTGCTGACCCTGTGGACCCGCTTCGTCGCGCTGCTCGAGTCGCTGCAGCCGGTGGCGCAGCTGGCCGCGCGGCTGTACGTCGCGCAGGCCTTCTTCCTGTCCGGCCTGACGAAGATCCGCGACTGGGACACCACGTTGGCGCTGTTCAACGACGAATACCACGTGCCGCTGCTGCCGCCGGCCCTCGCCGCGGTGATGGGCACGGCGGGCGAGCTGGTGCTGCCGGTGTTGCTGGTGCTGGGGCTGGCGGGGCGCTTCGCGGCGCTGGGGCTGTCGGTGATGAACGTGGTGGCGGCCATCAGCCTGTCCGAGATCGCACCGGCGGCGCTGCAGCAGCACGTGTTCTGGGGCAGCCTGCTGGCCGGGCTGGCGCTGTGGGGCCCGGGGGCCTTGTCGCTGGACCGGGTGGTGGCGCCGCGACTGGGGTTCGCTCGCTGAAAGGGAACCCCCGGATTGGCATCCGGGCTACCCAGTACTCGTAGCCCGGATGCCAATCCGGGGGGCGTGGTCACATCCCTCACAATCAGGGGTTTTGTTGTCCCGCCCAAGACCCCTTCGATGAAGCATCTCGTCCTGCTGGGCGCCGGGCCCGCCCACCAACAGGTGTTGCGCGAGCTCGCGGCGCAGCCGCTACCGGCCACCCAGGTCACGCTGATCCATCCGACGCTGCGCCCGATGGCGGCGCAGCACCTGGCAGCCTGGATCGCCGGCCGGCGCAGCCTGGACGACAGCGTCACGCCCTTGCTGCCGGTCGCGCAGCGCGGCCACGTCACCTTGATCGAAGGGCAGGTCGCCACGCTGGATGCCGGCACGCGCCGCATCACGCTGGCCGACGGCCAGGAGATCGCCTACGACGCGCTGAGCCTGGACGCCGACCCCGGGATGGACCGTGACGCGATCGAAGGCGCCCGCGAGCATGCGCTGTTCATGCAACCCACCGAGCAGTTCGTGCGCCTGTGGGAAGCCCTGCTGGGCCTCGCGCAGCAGCACACGCTGAGCGTCGTCGTGATCGGTGCGGGCGTGGCCGGCGTCGAGCTGTCGCTGGCGGTGCAGCGCCGCCTGGGCAAGCGAGCGCGCGTCGCGCTGGTGACCCACGGCGGGCCGCCGTTGCCCGGCTTCCCGGCCTCGGCACAGCAGCGCATGCAGCGCATCCTGAAGCGCCGCAACGTCACGCTGTTCGAGGAACGCTGCGTCGCGATCGGCGGCCGCCAGGTGATGGTGGGCGACGGCATGCGCCTGGTCTGCGATGCGCCGCTGCTGGTGCTGCCGGGCCGCGCACCGGCCTGGATCGAAGGCAGCGGCCTGATCGTCGAGGACGGCAGGCCGGCCGCCGGCCCGACCTCGCAGAGCACCTCGCACCCCGAGGTCTTCATCGCCGGCGGCGACCATGCGGCGCTGGCGACCAACCTGCGTCGTTTCGTCGCCGGTGGCGCACTGGTCACCGCCAAGCCGGTTCAGCCCGCGCTGCAATGGGTCGATTGCGGCGAGGGCGATGCGCTGGTCAGCTGGGGGCGCTGGTCGTTCGACGGGCGCTGGGTGGCGTGGCTGCTGGGGCGTCGCGAACCGGCCGTCAAGGCGCCGGTCGCGGTGCTGCCGGCTTCAGAAGTCGCGCGGCCGGAAGCCGATGACCAGCGTTGACGGCACGCGGCCGTCCTCGTCGCGCGGCAGCGTGGCGGTGCGGTCGATGGCGCGCAACACCGTCTCGTCCCATTCCTTCACGCCGCTGCTCTTGGTGACGCGTCGGCTCAGGATGCTGCCGTCCGGGCCGGCGCGCAGTTCGATCTCGACGCGCGGGTTGCCTTCGATGCTGTCGATCAGCACGATGTTGGGCCGGATCGCGCCCATGATCTTGCCGCCATAGGAGGCCGAAGGCCCGGCGCTGCGCGCCGCGGTGCCGGTGGCGCCGGCGTCGCCGGTGGCCCCGGCCTGGCCGAGGATGCGCTTCAGGTTGTCCTGGCGCTGCGCCTCGAGCTGCGCGGCCTGGCGCTCAGTCTCTTTCTTCTTCTTGTCGARCTCGGCCTTGTCGGCCGCCTTCTTGGCTTCCAGCGCCTTCTTCTCTTCGGCTTCCTTGTCCTGCTGGGCCTTCAGCTCGCGCTTCTGCTTTTCCTTCTCCTTCTCGATCGCGATCTGCGGATCGGGGGCCGGTGCAGGCGCGGGCTTGGGCGGCGGCGTCTCGACCTTCGGTTCGGGCTTGGGCGCAGGCGGAGGCGGCGCGGGCGGCGGCTCGACGGCACGCGGCGCGGCGGCCTGCGGTACCGCGGCCCACAGCTCGGCCGACACGCTGGCCGGTTCGCTCGACTGCCAGTTGACGCCGAACGCGAGCGCGGTGATCAGCAGCACGTGCGCCCCGGCCGCGAACGCGAAGCCGGCGCCGAAGCCGTCCTCGTTCGGCGGCCGCAGCGCGTCGCGCTGCGAGAAGTGCAGGAGGCTGGCGGTGCTCATGGCGTCGTCACGTACCCGTGTTCTTCACCGACAGGCCCACGCGCTGCACGCCTGCGCGCTGCAGCGTGTCCATCACGCGCACCACGGCCTCGTACTTCACCTGGCGGTCGGCCGAGATCACGACCGGCGATTGCGCATTGCCGCCCTGGGCCTCCTTCACGGTGGCGGCCAGCGCGGTGAGCTTCAGCGGTGCCGGCTCCTTGCCGTCCACGCGCAGCCGCAGCGCCTCGTCCTTGCCGATCACGACCTCGATCACGTGCTCGGGCTGCTGCTTGCTCTTGCCGACGGTCGGCAGGTCGACGACGCCGGTCGTGATCAGCGGTGCGCTGACCATGAAGATGATCAGCAGCACCAGCATCACGTCGATGAAGGGCACCATGTTCATCTCGGAGATGGTGCGGCGGCGCGTGCCGCGGCCGGCGACGGCGGGCATCTCAGCGCACCCCGGGGCCGGCGGCCGGGATCGGCCCGGCCGGCAGCGGCTGCGTCGCGTTGCGCTGCAGGATGTTGGAGAACTCCTCGATGAAGGTCTCGAGCTGGATCGCGATGCGGTCGATGTCGCGCGCGAAGCGGTTGTAGGCGATCACCGCCGGGATCGCCGCGAACAGGCCGATCGCGGTGGCCACCAGCGCCTCGGCGATGCCGGGCGCCACCGTCGCGAGCGTCACCTGCTGCAGGTTGGACAGGCCGACGAAGGCATGCATGATGCCCCACACGGTGCCGAACAGCCCCACGTACGGCGACACCGAGCCGACCGATGCGAGGAAGGACAGGTTGGACTCGACGGTGTCCATCTCGCGCTGGAAGCTCGCGCGCATCGCGCGGCGCGAACCGTCGAGCAGCGCGCCGGTGTCGGCCACGCGGCGTTCGCGCAGCTTCATGAACTCGCGCATGCCGGACGCGAAGATGCGCTCCAGCGGGGCGCTGTGGGCCTTCTGCGACGCGGTGTTGAACAGGTCGTTCAGGTTCTTGCCGGCCCAGAACTCGCGCTCGAAATCCTCGTTCATCGTGCGCACCCTGCGCAGCCCGAACACCTTGCCGAAGATCACCGTCCAGCTGCCGAGCGAGACGAGCAGCAGCCCGAACATCACGATCTGCACGACGAAGCTGGCATGCAGCACCAGGCTGATGATGGAGAAATCTTGGTTCATGCGATGGCGTGGAGGATGTCGTTGGGAATTCTGCGCGGACGGAAGGTTCCGGTGTCGACGCAGCCGATGCGGATCTCGCCCTCGGCCAGCGTTTCGCCGCTGCGCCGCGCGGCCTGGGCGAGCCGGATGCTGGCACGCCCCGATTCGACCACACGCACGCTGACGTCGAGCCTGTCGTCCAGCCGCGCCGGCCGCAGGTAGCGCACCTGCGTCTCGGCGACGATGAACATCGCGCCCCCTTCGGTGCGCATGCGCTCCTGGTGGAAGCCCAGCGAACGCAGCCACTCGGTGCGGGCCCGCTCGAAGAACTTCAGGTAATTGGCATAGAACACCACGCCGCCGGCGTCGGTGTCTTCCCAGTAGATGCGCAGCGGGTGGATGAAGGCGGGAGTGTCGATGGCAGCCATTGACGCGTACAGCAACAGGGCACGTGGATCGCGCGGGCGTCGCGCGGTCCGGCGCCGATTATGGCTGCACGCGCTTCCAGACCGGGCCCCACACCGGGTGGCCTTGTTCCGACTTGTTCAGCGCGAAGGCCGGATCGGCGAAGCGCGCTGCCCGGAAAGCCGCCTCGCAATCGGCGGTGCGGCTGCTGGTGCAGTAGATGAAGGCGAGGTGCTTCTGCGCCGCCGCCTGGTCGCGCGGCGACACGAGGCCGGTCTTCAGCGCCAGGTTCAGCTGCTTCTCGGCCTCGGGGTACTGGCCGTCCTCGTAGGCGCGGATGCCGCCCTGCAGCGCGCGTTCGGCCGGGCGGGCGATGACGTCGAGCAGGCCGACCGGCGGCGGCGGAGGCGTCTGCGCGCAACCGGCGGCGAACAGGGTGATGAAGACGATGGCCGGTGCGACAACGCTGAGTCTCATGATCCGAATCGGTATTTGAGGTTGACCGGCTGGCCCGGCACGACATGGACCGTCGAACTGTAAGGCGGAAAGTCGTCGTTGCGAATCGTCACCACGTGGCGGCCTTCGTTGAGCGTGAGTTCGTTCAGCGGCGGCGCGGTGCCGACCGGCTTGCCGTCGACCTCGACCTGGCCCCAGGGGCTGATGGCCAGGCGCACGACGCCGGTGGCGACGATGACCGGCGTGGCCGCGGCGGCCCGCTCGCGGGCCTCGCGCGCGCGGCGCTCCTTGGGGGTTTCCTTCGGCTTGCGGGCGGTGTCGGCGGCCGAGGCGGCGAAGACCGGCTCGGGGGCGACGGCGGCAGCCACCGGCACGGCCGCCGCGGCGACGGTGATCGGCGCCGAGGCGCCGGCCGCCGGGTTGGGTGAGGACGCGGCGCTGTCGACCGCGGCAGCCGGGGCGGACGCGGGCACGGGTTCGGGGACCGGTACGGCCGGCGCAGCGGCCACGATGACGGCCGACGCGGCCGGCACCGTGGCGACCACGGGGGCATCACCGTGCTGCGGCATCAGCGTCCACCAGGCCGCGGCGGCAATGCCGAGGCCGGCGGCGGCCACCAGGCCCCAGGCCAGGCGGCGCCGTCCCGCCGGCTGGGCAGCGCCCTCGTCGGCGTTGTCGGCATCGTGCGGGTGTTCTTCGAGCCAGTGCCGCAGCTCGCGCGACAGCGCACGCGCCGAGCGGTAGCGGTCGTCGGGGTTCTTCTCCATCGCGCGTGCCGCGATCTCGGACAAGGCCTTGGGCACGCTGCTGTCGACCTCGTGTGCGGTCGGCGGGTTGTACTCGGCCACCGCGCGCGTGATCTCGGCCAGCGAGTTGCCGCGGAACGGGCGCACGTCGGCCAGCAGCTCGTACAGCACGACGCCGAGCGAGAACACGTCGCAGCGCCGGTCCACCGGCTCCTGGCGCACCTGCTCGGGCGACATGTAGTAGGGCGAGCCGCCGACGATGTCCTCGCCGCTCGCGTCGTGCTGGTGCGCGATGCGGGCGATGCCGAAGTCGAGCACGCGCGGCTGCGTGCGCCCGACCATGAAGATGTTGGCCGGCTTGATGTCGCGGTGCACCACGCCCTTCGAATGCGCATAGGCCAGCGCATCGGCGACGCGCCGCACGATCAGCGCGGCCTGGTGCGCCGACGGGCGCCAGCCTTCGAGGCGCAGCTGGCGCAGGTCGCGGCCCTTCAGCAGCTCCATCGCGATGTAGGCGCCTTGCTCGCTGGCACCGGCGTCGAACACCGTGACGATGTGCGGGTGGCTCAGGCCGCCGGCGGCGCGCGCCTCGTTCAGGAACAGCGAGTTGAACGAGTCGCGCTGCTCGGCCGAGATCTCGAGGTTCAGGGTCTTGATCGCGATCAGCCGCGACAGCAGCGGATCGTGCGCGGCATAGACCACGCCGAGGCCACCTTCGCCGATGCGGTACTTCAGCGCATAGCGGCCGATGTGGCCGATGGTGGGCATCTGGTCGGCCCCGCCCATCGGCGGGTTGGTCGGGAACGCCGCCTGCGGCTGTGCCGGCAGGCCGAGGTCGGTGTCACCCCACTTGGGCGCACCCGGCGACGAATTGGCAATGTCGGATGAAGGATCAGGAACAGGGCCGGGCATGAGGCGGGTCGGTTTTGTGTGGCGGTTGTCCACCACGTGCGCAGCTTAGTCCAAGCGCTTGCGCCCCTGGCTTGAAAAAACCCCGCGTTCTGTGCATTCGTAACACGCCGTTGCGAATCAGGAGACGGGGTGCCGGGCGCTTCAGCGCGAAACCGACAGCAGCTGCTGCAGCCTGTGAACCGCGTCACGCAGCTGCTGCATCGAGCTCGCGTACGACAGCCGGATGTAGCGCTCGGCCGCGTGCGGCCCGAAATCGCGGCCCGGCGTGATCGCGACCTGGGCCTCCTTCATCAGCCGGAAGCAGAAGTCCCAGCTGCTGTCGGCATGCGCCGAGCAATCGGCCCAGGCGTAGAACGCGCCGTCGGGCATCACCGGCACGCGCAGGCCCATCGCATCGAGCGCCGGCACCAGGAAGTCGCGGCGCGCGCGGAACTCGCTGCGCCGGCGTTCGAACTCGGCGATCGACTCGGGTTCGAAGCAGGCCAGCGCCGCATGCTGGGCCGGCGACGACGGGCAGATGTAGAGGTTCTGCGCCAGCCGCTCGACCGGCGCCACCAGCTGCGGCGGCAGCACCAGCCAGCCCAGGCGCCAGCCGGTCATGCTGAAGTACTTGGAGAAGCTGTTGATCGAGATCACGTCGTCGCCGTGCGCGAGCGCGGTGTGGCCGAAGGCATCGTCGAAGCTGAGCCCGAGGTAGATCTCGTCGACCATCGCGAAGCCGCCGTGCGCGCGCACCACGTCGACGATGCGGCCCATCTCGTCGAAGGCGATCGAGGTGCCGGTGGGGTTGGACGGCGATGCCAGCAGCACGCCGCGCGTGGCCGGCGTCCAGGCGGCCCGCACGGCGTCCGCATCGGGCTGGAAACGGTGTTCCGGCGAGGCCGGCAGCAGCCGCGCGATGCCGTCGGCCGCGGCCACGAAATGCCGGTTGCAGGGGTAGCTCGGGTCGGGCATCAACACCTCGTCGCCGCGCTCGACCAGCGCCAGGCAGGCCAGCTGCAGCGCGGCCGATGCGCCGGCGGTGATGACGATGCGCTCGGGGGCGACGTCGACCTGGAAGCGCTCGGCGTACCAGCGGCTCAGCCGCTCGCGCAACGCCGGCAGGCCGGTCGCCTGCGTGTACTGCGTGCGGCCGCCTTGCAGGCAGTCCTGCGCCGCCTGCAGCACGCGCGGCGGCGCGGTGAAGTCGGGCTCGCCGATGTTCAGGAAGATCATCGGCCGGCCACCCCGGGCCGGGTCGCAGGCCGCGGTGCGCGACAGCTCGACCGCCGCCTTCGCGCACTCCATCACGTAGAAGGGCTCGATGTGGTCGAGCCGCCCGGCCAGCTTCATCGCGTCATCGCCGCTGTGCGCGGTACGCCGCCACCTCGACCGGCCGCAGGTCGGCGGCGGCCTTGTCGAGCACGCCGTTCACGTACTTGTGGCCGTCGGTGCCGCCGAAGCTCTTGGCCAGCTCGACCGCCTCGTTGATCGCCACCTTGTACGGGATGTCGATGCAGTGCTTCAGCTCGTAGGCGCCGATCATCAGCACGCCGTGCTCGATCGGCGACAGCTCGGTGGTCTTGCGGTCGACGTGGCGCGCCAGCACCGCGTCGATGTCGGCGGCCTCGGCGATGCAGCCGTGCAGCAGCGCGTCGAAGTGCGCCGCATCGGCCTTGTCGAAGCCTTCCTGCTCGCGCATGTGGGCGTCGATCACGCCGGCTTCGGCACCGGACAGCAGCCACTCGTACAGCCCCTGCAGCGCCGCCTCGCGCGAACGGCGGCGCGACGACTTGGGCGATGGCTTGGCGCCCTTGGCGGCCGGCCGCCTCGCGGCGGGCGCGGGCTTCTTCGGTTCGGTGTCGCTCACGACAGGTCTTCCAGCAGGTTGGCCATCTCGACCGCGACGCGGGCGGCATCGCGGCCCTTCTCTTCGGCGCGGGCCCAGGCCTGGGTCTCGTCCTCGACGGTCAGGATGGCGTTGGCGATCGGGATCTCGTGGTCGAGCGCAATGCGGCTGACGCCGGCACCGCTTTCATTGGCCACGAGTTCGAAGTGGTAGGTCTCGCCGCGGATGATGCAGCCCAGCGCGACCAGCGCGTCGTAGCGGTCGCTCGCGGCCATCGCGTTCAGCGCCACCGGCACCTCGAGCGCGCCCGGCACCGTCACGTGCTTGATGTGCTTGGTGGCGACGCCCAGCTGCACCAGCTCGGCGATGCAGGCATCGGCCAGCGCCTGCGTCAGCTTGTCGTTGAAGCGGGCCTGCACGATGCCTATGCGCAGGTCGGTGCCGTCCAGGTCGGCCGCCTGGCCCTTGTCTGCTGCTTGCATGGGATTCCTGGTTGTCTCAGTGTTCGGGGGCGACGAAGCCGGTGACTTCGAGCCCGTAGCCGGTCATGCTGGGCATGCGGCGCGGGCTGCCCAGCAGCTTCATCTTCGTGACGCCCAGCTCGCGCAGGATCTGGGCGCCGATGCCGTAGGTGCGCAGGTCCATCTGCGCGCGCGAACGGGCCGGGGCGGCAGGCGTCTCCTGCCAGTGCGACAGCAGGGCCTGCACGTCTTCGCCGCAGTTCAGCAGCACGGCGACGCCGCGCTCGGCGGCCTGCAGCGTGGCCAGCGCCTTGTGCAGCGGCCACGAGTGGCTGCTGCCGCGGGTGTCGAGCAGGTCCATCACCGACAGCGGCTCGTGCACGCGCACCAGCACCTCGTCGGCGGTGTCTATCGTGCCGTGGCTGAGCGCCAGGTGCAGCCCGCCGGTGCGGTCGCGGAAGGCGGTGCAGTCGAACTCGCCCTGCGCGGTGGTCAGCGTGCGGCGGCCGATGCGCTCGATCAGGCTTTCGTTGCGGCTGCGGTAGCCGATCAGGTCGGCGATGGTGCCGATCTTCAGGCCGTGCTGTTGCGCGAACACCTCGAGGTCGGGCAGGCGCGCCATCGTGCCGTCGTCCTTCATGATCTCGCAGATCACCGAGGCGGGGCTCAGGCCCGCCATCGCGGCCAGGTCGCAGCCGGCCTCGGTGTGGCCGGCGCGCATCAGCACGCCGCCGTCCTGGGCCTGCAGCGGGAAGATGTGGCCGGGCTGCACCAGGTCGGCGGCCTGCGCGTCGCGCGCGACGGCCGCCTGCACGGTGCGGGCGCGGTCGGCGGCCGAAATGCCGGTGGAGACGCCGGTGGCCGCCTCGATCGACACCGTGAACGCGGTGCCGTGCCGCGTGCCGTTGCGCGTGGCCATCGGCGGCAGCTGCAGGCGTTCGCAGCGTTCGCGCGTGAGGGTCAGGCAGATCAGGCCGCGGCCGAAGCGCGCCATGAAGTTGATCGCCTCCGGCGTCACGTGGTCGGCCGCGAGCACCAGGTCGCCTTCGTTTTCGCGGTCTTCCTCGTCGACGAGGATGACCATGCGGCCGGCGGCGAGCTCGGCGATCAGTTCAGGGACGGGGGAAATGGGCATCCGGTGATTGTATTGGCGTAGCCCGGATGCCAATCCGGGACCGTGTCACGCCGCTGGCGCCGTGGCCAGCATCCGCTCGACATAGCGGGCAATCAGGTCGATCTCCAGATTCACCGCCGAGCCGGCCGCCAGCGTGCCCAGCGTCGTGTTCTCGATCGTGTGCGGGATCAGGTTGATGCTGAACTCGCAGCCATCGGCGCGGTCCTCGACCCGGTTGACCGTCAGGCTGACGCCGTTCACCGCGACCGAGCCCTTGTAGGCCAGGAAGCGGCCGATGTGCGCCGAGGCCAGCACCCGCAGCTCCCACGATTCGCCGACCGGCGCGAAATGCGTCACGCGGCCGATGCCGTCGACGTGGCCGCTGACCAGGTGGCCACCCAGCCGGTCGTGCGCGCGCAGGGCCTTCTCGAGGTTGACCGGGCCCGGCTGCGACAGCCCGGCCGTCTTGTCCAGGCTCTCGGCCGAGATGTCGATCGTGAAGCGCGCTGCGGCTGCGTCGAACGACGTGACCGTCATGCAGGCGCCGTTCAGCGAGATGCTGTCGCCGAGCTGCACGTCGTCGAGGTAGCCGGGGGGGGCCTGCAGCGTCAGTTGCAGGCCGTGGGAGGCGTCGGCGCCCAGCGGGCGGACGTCGACGATGCGGCCGAGGCCGGAGATGATGCCGGTGAACATGGCTGGATTGTCGCAGTCAGAACATTTCCCGCGCCGGCGGCCGGGCGATGATGCGCAGGTCGTCGCCGATGCGCTCGACGCCGTGGAAGCGCAGCGCCGCAGCGTCTTCCAGCCGCTGCAGCGGCCCGAAGGCCGCCAGCTCGCGCCCGGCCCCCAGCAGCTTGGGCGCCAGGTACACCAGGTATTCGTCGACCAGCCCCTCGCGCACGAACGAGCCGTTCAGCTTGTGGCCGGCCTCGACGTGCAGTTCGTTGATGCCGCGCCGGGCCAGGTCGGCCAGCATCGCCGGCAGGTCGACCTTGGCGTTCGGCCCGGGGCGCAGCACCACCTCGGCGCCGGTGGCGGCCAGCGCCTCGGCGCGGCCGGGTTCGGGGGCGGCCGCATACAGCAGCACCTGGCCCGGCGCATCGAGGATGCGGGCGGTGGGCGGCGTGTCCAGGCGCGAATCGACGACGACGCGCAGCGGCTGCCGCGCGGTCTCGACCAGGCGCACGTCCAGCCGCGGGTTGTCGTCGAGCACGGTGCCGACGCCGGTCAGCAGCGCGCCGGCCCGCTTGCGCCAGGCATGGCCGTCGGTGCGCGCCGCCTCGCCGGTGATCCACTGACTGACGCCGTTGTCGAGCGCGGTGCGGCCGTCGAGCGACGCGGCCACCTTCAGCCGCACCCACGGCCGGGCCCGCACCATGCGCGAGAAGAAGCCGATGTTCAGCTCGCGCGCGGCCTCGCCCAGCAGGCCGGATTCGACCTGCACGCCGTTCGCGCGCAGCCGCGCGAGCCCCTGCCCGGCGACCAGCGGGTTCGGATCGGTGACGGCCGAAACCACGCGCGCCACGCCCGCCGCCAGCAAGGCGTCGCAGCACGGCGGCGTGCGGCCGTGATGCGAGCAGGGTTCGAGCGTGACGTAGGCGGTGGCGCCGCGGGTCGCATGGCCGCGCGCCTGCGCATCGCGCAGTGCCATCACCTCGGCATGCGGCCCACCGGCCTGCTGCGTGTGGCCGCGGCCGAGCACCTGGCCGTGCGCATCGACGAGCACGCAGCCCACGCGCGGGTTCGGCTCGGTCAGGCCGATGGCCTGCGCGGCCAGCGCCAGCGCCTCGCGCATCGCGGCATGGTCGGCGGGGGTGAAGCTGGGCTTGGGCGGGGGCATGGGCATGGCGGATTCGTTCGCGCACCTCGTCAGGGCTGGTGCGGCGCGGTGGTCGACGAGCCGTCATTGTGCGGCCCGCCGCCGGGGCAGGGCTGGTCGCCCCGGACCACGAGGTAGTTCTGCTGGCGCAGGTTGCCGCGCACGGCGGTGTAGCGCGCGGGATGCTCGTCGTTGCGGTCGATCGCGCCGCTGTGGTCGAGGTCGGCGCTGTAGCGGCACACGCGCAGGTCGTGTGCGCTGGTGCCGAGGGTCCAGCCCTGCGGCTCGACCCGTACCCGGCCCGACCAGCCGGATGCGGGCAGGTCGGTGATCACGCACGCGTAGCCCGTGAAACGCTCGCCGGCCAGCAGCACCGGCTGCGCGGCGCAATCGGCCGTGCCGCGCGAATCGAGCACGAGCGCGATGCGCAGCGGCAGCGGCGCGTCGGGCGGGTGCGCCGCGTCGGCTGGAACGCCCAGCGAGAACCGCACGTGGCCGCTGATGCTGCTCGCATCGACCGGCTCGCAGCCCGTCGCATCACTGCAGCGCGACACGATCTCGCCGCTGGTGTCGTCGAACAGCCAGGCGATGTCGCCGGCGCCGCGCGGCTGCCAGAGACTGCGGCCGTCGCCCCGGCTGCGGGCGGTGAACGGCACGTCGTCGGAACGACCGAATGGACGCCCGATGACGGCATCCTGCGGCGCGAGGCCGAGCACCGCGTCGTAGACCGTCGAGGCCTGCGCCACCCGCGTGGCGAGTTCGACGCGGTGCGGCTCGCTGGCGCGGTCCGCCCAGTGGACGGCCACGCCGATGTCGCGCCAGGCGGCGGTCGTGTCGATGCGGCGGGTGATCGCATAGGCCGGTGACGGGGTGCTTGCAGCCCGGGCCGGGTCGCGCAGGCGATCGAGCTCCTGCCGCGCGACCTGCGTGGCTTCGCCGTGCCGGCGCGCCGCGTCCGCGGTGTGGTGCAGCAGCGACTGCATGCGCAGCAGCCCGACCGCCAGCAGCGTGACCAGCAGCAGCGCCACCAGCGCATCCAGCAGGGCCATGCCGGCGTCGCGCCGGGGCAGCAGTGGAGCGGCCATCAGAAATCGCGCCAGCTGCCGGGGCGGCGCGCAAAGCTGCCGCAGCAGCCGTGCAGCCGCTGCAGCACCTCGGCGTCGTGTTCGACACGCGTGGCGCCGGCCAGGCGCAGCTCGTGCTCGGCGAGCAGGGCGCCGTGCACGCTGGCCCCGGCATCGTCGTCCCAGGCGGGTGAGCGCAGGTACAGCAGGCCATGCACCTGCACCGGCGTGCGCAGCCGCACCGGCCCGTCGACCACCAGCAGCACCGGGTGCTGCGGCGAGCCGAGTTCAGTGGCGCTGGCCAGCGCCAGGCCGCCTTCCAGCCACACCAGCGGATGGGCGCCGTGCTTGCCGACCCGTTGCAGCAGCGCGTCGTCGCAGGGCTGCGCGCAGTTCAGCACCCGCGCGGCCGGCTGGGCCTTCCAGGCTGCGGCGTCCATCCGGAAGCTGCTCGCGAAGAACTGCGCGGCGCTGAGCGAGGCCAGCACCGGGTCGCCGGCGACGACGATCGAGGCCACCGGCGCGCCGGGTGGGCCGGCCACGTCGGCGACGCCGATGTTCACGACGCCGCCGGCGTGCAGCGCGATCGCGCCGCTGGCAATGCCCTGATGCAGCACCGTCGGCGTACCGTCGAGCGTGAGGGCGCCGCGGGCCGTGATGGCGGCCACCGGCAGCGTGTCGAGGGCCGGCAGGCGTTCGACCTCGGTCCACATGCGCGAGACGGTGCCGGCGAAAGGCGGCCGGCAGCTGGACGCGGTGCTGCAGCCGATGGCCTGCAGCGTCGCGGCAGCGGCGTCCATGCCTTCCAGGCTCAGCACGAAGGCCTGCGAACCATCGCCGGTCGCCGGCGATGCCGCGCCCGGCAACGGGCAACGGCAGGACCACACGCTGTCGGCGAGGCGGCACGAGGGCGATGGCGTGCCGGCGGCGGCGGGCAGGTAGCGGTCGCGGAACGCCAGGCCCTCGTCCGCCGGCTGGCAATCGTCGTCGATCGGGCTGCCTTCGTTGAGCATCGACAGCCCCCACGCCAACCCGGACTCCGCCGCTTCGGCGGCCTGGGCCGCCCGCGTGCGCTGGCCCGAGGTCTTCAGCTCCTGCCACAGCACTTGTGCTGCAACCGCCCAGGTCAGCAGCAACGCGGCAGCTACCCCGAGCACCAGCAACAGGGCCACCGCGCCTTTCGACCGATCCGGCGGATTCACTGGAGCACCTGCGTGCTGCGCACTGCGGCATTCGCCCTTGGGGCGGCCCGGCGGGTTCACTGGAGCACCTGCGTGCTGCGCACTGCGGTATTCGCCCTTGGGGCGGCCCGGCGGGCTCATGCGGGGCACGCGCCGACGACAGCGTCGTTGTGCACGCGCGCCTGCACCTGGGCGCTGCGCCGCAACGCGGTATCGGGCAGGGCCTGCGCCTCGATGCGGATCGTCAGCTGCCGCAGCAGCTGGTACGGGCAGGCGTTCGCGGTACAGGGGCGGCTGCAGAAGCTGGCCAAGCCGATGCGGTCGGCGTGCAGGTCGACGTGAAAGCCGGTGACGCGCATCGTCGACGCATCGGTCAGCGCCTGCCAGCTGCCTTCGCCCAGCGCCATCTCGACGCTGCCGCGGCGCAGGCGGTAGCCGACGTGGGCGCTGCTCGCGGAGGCGGAGGGCGCGTTGGCGTAGGCGATGCTCACGCCGTCGCCGGTGGCCTGCAGCCAGGGGTCGGCGGGCGCTGCCGGCGTCGGCAGGCCGTGCCCGGCGCGCGCCAGGTCGCGCGCGATCAGGTCGGCGGCGGTGCGAAGGTCTTGCGTCAGGCGCGCCTCGGCCAGGCTGCGCCGCGTGTCCTGCAACTGGATGGCCGGCAAGCCCAGGGCCGCCGCGGCGACGCCGAGCATGATCGCCATCGCGACCACCAGTTCGACCAGCGAGAAGCCGCGGCCGGCGCGGGGGAAGGCGGGGGGCGTGCGCATGGGCGGCGGCCTCAGCATGGCGGGTAACCGGCGACGCTGCCCTGCGGCGAGCAGGTGCGCACGCGGCCGAGAACGTTGACGACGTGCTGCAGCGTCCGGCCTCCGGCGCCCACGACCTGCAGGCTGGCCGCCGGCGTGCTGGTGCCGTGCAACGCGTCGAAGCTCATCGTGCCGACGTTGGCGGCCAGCCGGATGCGGCCGGCGGCCGGCAGCGCGACCGCGCGGAGGGCCTGTGCCTCCGCCTTGCATTCGGCCTGGCCGTCGGCGGTGCAGCGGCATGCGTCGACGGCGCCGCTGTAGACGACGTAGCAGGACGCCGGGTCGCCCACGCCGCGAAACCCGACGCGCACGCTCTGCTGGCGTGCCAGCGCTTCGTTGCGGGCGAAGCGCAGGTCCGCCGCCAGCTGGGTGGCCACGCCTTCGAGCCGCCGGCCGTCGACCCACTGCTGCAGCGATGGCGCTGCCAGGCATGCGAGCAGCGCGCACAGCGCCAGGCCGGTCAACAGTTCGACGAAGGTGAAGCCTCGGGCTGTGCGCCCGGATCGGTGTGCCTGTCGATGCATGGAATGTCCCCCTGATGAACGGACGCGGACTTTAGGAAGTGCCGCGCCGCCAGCCACTCCCCCGCTGGGGGGAGTCGGGCTGGAATCCGCCCGCCGATGTACCGGTACGGGCGGGGAGGGAGACGAAATGGACCGGTCTAGATGTCCCGGATCAGCTGCCTGAACTCGTCGACGTCCTCGAAACTCCGGTAGACGGAGGCGAAGCGGACGTAGGCCACCTTGTCGATGCGCTTGAGTTCGCGCATCACCAGCTCGCCGAGCCGGGTCGACGGCACTTCCTTGGAGCCGCTGTTCAGCAGCTTGTCCTGGATGCGCTCCATCGCCGCATCGATCTGCTCGACGCTGACAGGCCGCTTGCGCAGCGCAAGCGTCATCGATGCACGGATCTTGGACGGGTCGAAATCGGCCCGCGTGCCGTCCTTCTTGACGACGGACGGCAGCGCGATCTCGGCCCGTTCATAGGTCGTGAAGCGCTTGTCGCAGCTCTGGCAACGCCGGCGGCGGCGCACGACGTCGCCCTCGTCGGACTCGCGGGTCTCGACGACCTGGGTTTCGTCGTGGCTGCAGAACGGACAGCGCACGGTTCAGCGCGAATAGACCGGGAAGTCGCGCGTCAGCGCGGCCACCTTGGCCTTCACCGCCTCGATGACGGACTCGTCCTGCGGCTTGTCCAGCACATCGGCGATCAGGTGGGCGGTGGCCCGGGCCTGTTCCTCCTTGAAGCCGCGCGTCGTGAACGCCGGGCTGCCCAGGCGGATGCCGCTGGTCACCATCGGCTTCTGCGGGTCGTTCGGGATGCCGTTCTTGTTGCAGGTCATGTGGGCGCCGCCCAGCAGCGCCTCGGCTTCCTTGCCGGTGAGGTTCTTCGGGCGCAGGTCGACCAGCATCACATGGCTTTCGGTGCGGCCGCTGACGATGCGCAGGCCGCGCTCGATCAGCGTCTCGGCCAGCACGATGGCGTTCTTCGCGACCTGCTGCTGGTAAGCCTTGAACTCCGGCGCCAGCGCTTCCTTGAAGGCGACCGCCTTGGCGGCGATCACGTGCATCAGCGGGCCGCCCTGGATGCCGGGGAAGATCGCGCTGTTGATCTTCTTCGCGATGGCCTCGTCGTTCATCAGGATGATGCCGCCGCGCGGGCCGCGCAGGCTCTTGTGCGTGGTCGAGGTCACGACGTCGGCATGCGGTACCGGGTTCGGGTAGACGCCGGCGGCGATCAGGCCCGCATAGTGCGCCATGTCGACCATGAAGATCGCGCCGACCGCCTTGGCCACCTTGGCAAAACGCTCGAAGTCGATGCGCAGGCTGTAGGCCGATGCGCCGGCGATGATCAGCTTGGGCTTGTGCTCATGCGCCAGGCGTTCCATCGCGTCGTAGTCGATCTCTTCCTTCGCGTCCAGGCCGTAGCTGACGACCTTGAACCACTTGCCGCTCATGTTCAGCGACATGCCGTGCGTCAGGTGGCCGCCTTCGGCCAGGCTCATGCCCATGATGGTGTCGCCGGGCTGCAGCAGGCCGAAGAACACCGCCTGGTTGGCCTGCGAGCCGGAATTGGGCTGCACGTTGGCATGCGCGGCGCCGAAGATCTGCTTCAGGCGGTCGATCGCCAGCTGCTCGACGATGTCGACGTATTCGCAACCGCCGTAGTAGCGCTTGCCGGGGTAGCCCTCGGCGTACTTGTTGGTCAGCTGGCTGCCCTGCGCGGCCATCACGGCCGGCGAGGCGTAGTTCTCCGAGGCGATCAGTTCGATGTGATCTTCCTGGCGCCGGTTCTCGCTCTGGATCGCGGTCCACAGCTCGGGGTCCACCAGGGCGACGGTGGATTGGGTGCGGTCAAACATGGCTGGCAGTCCTCTTCAACAGAAGACCCCGGGGCGGATCACGCGAGGCGGGCTCACGTGGCCACAGGGCTGCCCAGGCGAACGGCTGAACCGACCCCGGAAACCCGGAGCCGGCTGCGCTTCCCGGTGGTTCACCACCTCAGGTTCCGCGCCGGAACCCCATCGCCAGTTGCGCAGCCCGCGCAGTGTACCGGAGAGCGTTCAGCGCAGCGATGCGAGACGCTGCGGCAGGTGCTCGTCGGCCGACGACACCGGCGTCGCGCCGGCCGCCGGCGGCTCGGCCTGGGCCGGCGTCACCGGCAGCGCCACCGGCGTCGGCACGACCAGCGGCGCGAACACCGGCACCGACTTTCCTTCGGCCACCAGGCGCAGGTGCTCGCGTTCGGCCAGCACCTTGCCGGCGTAGCCGCCGTCGTCATTCAGGTTGGCCGCGCCGACGTAGAAGCGCAGGCCGGCCTCGACGCCACCGGCGCGCGCAATGCATTCCTTCAGCACCTGGGCGCCGACGCGCAGGTTGGTGACCGGGTCGAAGGCGGCATGGTTGCCGCCGAAGGCCTCGTACTTGTCGTCGTGGACGCGCGTCATCACCTGCATCAGGCCCTGTGCACCCACCGAGCTCTGGGCGAACGGGTTGAAGCTGGATTCGATCGCCATGATCGCGAGGATCAGCGTCGGGTCGAGGCCGGACTTGGCCCCCACCGTCCAGGCTTCCTTGACCAGCCGGCTGACCGGCTCCGGCGCGACGCGGTAGCGCCGCGACAGCCACAGCGCGACGGCGGCCTGCTGCTTGGTCAGGTCCTTCGGGTCGGCGGCGGTGGCGCGGGCGACGGCATCGGGCTCGCTCAGGTCGGCGAGCGCCTCGGCGGTGCCTTCGATGCGGGCGTCGTGGCGGGCCTGCAGCCAGTCGAGCGCCTTGCCCTCGATGGTGTGGCGCAGGTCGGCACGGCCGCCGACGAACAGCACGACCGCGACGATGGCCAGCCCCAGCAGGGCCAGGCCGTTGTGGCTCACTTCAAGCATTCCGTGACCTGCGTCACGGAGAAAGACCGCGCTCGAACGAGCGGCGGTGTCGCGGGCGGCCTGAAGTCCCGCGATCCAATGGCGAAGCGCTGTCATGTCACTCCTTTCAGTCCGTCTTGCATCCCCGCCAGCGCGGCACGAAGGCCCGGTGGCGCAAGAGCGACGGTGATAATCGTCCGAGGACCGGCTCCGGGAGACTCCGGAACCGCTCCGTCGGCTTGCTCGGCGGCAGCGTGTGTCCCGCATCCATCCGCTGATGGTTTGCGGGTTAACCCTGGTCAGTTCTCAGGGTTTGGCGGATTCTAGGAACTTGATTCATAACCGGTCAAGGATAAGGGAATTGAAGTTCATAACGGGAATGTATGAAGTATCGTGACCTGAGGGACTTCATGGCCGGCTTGGAGCGGGCCGGAGAGCTCAAACGCGTCGCCGAGCCAGTCTCGGCGCGGCTCGAAATGACAGCGATCAGCGACTCCGTTCTGCGCGCGGGCGGTCCGGCGCTGTTGTTTGAAAACCCGGTCGGTTACAAAATTCCGGCGCTGACCAACCTGTTCGGTACGCCCCGCAGGGTGGCCCAGGGCATGGGCGCCACCGAGGTGAGCGAGCTGCGCGACGTGGGTCGCGTGCTGGCCAGCCTGAAGGAGCCGGAGCCGCCGAAAGGCCTCRAGGACACCGGTCGTTTGTTACACATGGTGAAGGCCTTGTGGGACATGAAGCCCACGGCGGTGCGTTCGGCGGCGTGYCAGCAAGAGGTGTTGCAAGGCGCCGAGGTCGACCTGGGCGAGCTGCCGGTGCAAACCTGCTGGCCCCTGGATGCGGGCCCCCTGATCACGTGGGGTCTGGTGATCACGCGCGGGCCGCAGGGGGTGGCGGCACCGCGGCGGCGGCAGAACCTGGGCATCTACCGCCAGCAGGTGATCGGCCGGCGCGAGGTGATCATGCGCTGGCTGGCGCACCGCGGCGGCGCGCTCGATTTCCGCGACTTCGCGCTCGCCAACCCCGGGCAGCCGTTCCCGATCGCGGTGGCGCTGGGTGCCGACCCGGCCACCATCCTGGGCGCGGTGACGCCGGTGCCGGACGGCCTGTCGGAATACCAGTTCGCCGGGCTGCTGCGCGGCAGTCGCACCGAGGTGGTCGACACCGCGGTCGGCGAGCCGGGCTGGATGCTGCAGGCCCCGGCCGGGGCCGAGATCGTGCTCGAAGGCCACATCCCGGTCGCGCCGGCCGGCTTCAGCGGCACCAGCGAGCACGGCGTGCCGGTGAAGGAGATCGGCGGCTACCTGCACGCGCTCGAAGGCCCGTTCGGCGATCACACCGGCTATTACAACGAGCAGGACTGGTTCCCGGTGTTCCGCATCGAGCGCCTGACGCGCCGGCGCGACCCGATCTACCACTCCACCTACACCGGCAAGCCGCCCGACGAACCGGCGGTGCTGGGCGTGGCGCTGAACGAGGTCTTCGTGCCGATCCTTCAGAAGCAGTTTCCGGAGATCGTCGACTTCTACCTGCCGCCCGAGGGTTGCAGCTACCGGATGGCCATCGTCAGCATCCGCAAGAGCTACCCGGGCCATGCGAAGCGGCTGATGTTCGGCATCTGGAGCTTCCTGCGCCAGTTCATGTACACGAAATTCATCGTGGTGACCGACGACGACGTCGACATCCGCAGCTGGCAGGAGGTGATCTGGGCCATCACGACGCGCATGGACCCGGTGCGCGACACGACGCTGGTCGAGAACACGCCGATCGACTACCTCGACTTCGCGTCGCCGGTCAGCGGCCTGGGCGGCAAGATGGGGCTGGACGCGACCCACAAGTGGCCGGGCGAGACCGCGCGCGAATGGGGGCGCAGCATCCGCATGGACGCGGAGGTCGAGCAGCGGGTGGCCCGGGTGGTGGGAGAAATACTTCCAACCCGTCCTTGAATTGACGCCGGGGCTCGTCTAAGTTTGGTGGGCCTGCATGCAGGTATCCTCACCGGCGCAGTCCCTGCGCACCAGGAGCCCTGGACCCACTTCCTCTGGAGCTCCGAGCCGGCAACGTCAGTTGCCCGCCCCTCCCACCGCAAGGTCGGGAGGGGTTTCGTCCTTTTACGCCCTCACCAGCGAGCCCAGCAACTCGTGCAGCACGTTGCGCACGTTGCGGAAGCCGCGCTCCGTGGGCATCCATTCCAGCGAGCGCACGTCCACGCGCGTGGCCAGGCCCATCGGCGCCGGCTGCACCGTCATGCTGCCGCGCGCGGCGTCCTCGAAGTTGGCCAGCGCACGCGGCATGTGCCAGCCATGCGTGACCAGCACGATGTGGGTGATGCCCGCCTGCTTCAGCAGGGCGACGCTGCGGGCCGCGTTCTCCCGGGTGTCCTTCGACTGGTCCTCGACCCACTTCAGCGGACGGCCGTACTCCTGCGCAGCGATGCGCGCGGCCGTCTGTGCCTCGGGCTGGCCGTCCGGTTGCGACCAGCCGAGCCCGCCGCTGAAGCCGACCGGCAGCCCGGTCTCGCGGCCCAGCCACACACCGTAGCGCAGGCGCTCGAGCGAGGCGGCATTCAGGTTGGCGACACCGTACTCGGGCGCCAGCACCTCCTGCCCGCCCCCCAGCACGATGATCGCGACCGGTTTCTTCGCCGCCGCGTCGGCCTTCAGCGCGGTGATCTGCTCGGCGCTCAGCGCGGGCGGCGGCTTCAGCGCGAACTGCGACAGCAGCTGCGCGGTGCCGCTGCAGGCGCTGAACCACAGGCCGAAGGTCGCGAGCAGGATCACCAGCCAGCCGAGGCCACGCCGCGGCAGGATCAGCCGGGCGCCGATCAGCACCAGCAGCAGCAGCGGGACCGGCGGCAGCACCAGGGCGCTCAGGATCGGCTTCCAGGATTCGATGCCGAGCAGGGTCAGCAGGCTGTTCATGCGCAGGGGTTCCGGGTGGTCGAGCGGTGAAGGGGACGTCGTGGCGGCTGGATTGTGCCGACGAGTCAGCGCTCACAGGCGTGAATCGTTCACGCTTCGAGGTCTGGCCTTGCAAACTGTGCAGGCGCAATCATCTGGGCTGTCCAAGGAGATCACATGAACACGAGTTCCATCCAGACCATCACCCTTGCCGGCGGCTGCTTCTGGTGCATCGAGGCGGTGTACGAGCGGGTGCTGGGCGTCACCGGCGTCGAGTCGGGCTACAGCAACGGCCGCGTGCGCAACCCGAGCTACGAGCAGGTGTGCAGCGGCGAGACCGGCGCGGCCGAGGTGGTGCGGGTGAGCTTCGATCCGGCGCAGATCACGCTGCGCGAGGTGCTGGAGATCTTCTTCGTCGTGCACGACCCGACCACGCTGAACCGGCAGGGCAACGACGTCGGCACGCAGTACCGCTCGGGCATCTACTTCGAATCGCCGGAGCACGAGCGCGTCGCGCGCGAGGTGATCGCCGAGATGGTGGCGAGCGGCACCTACCGCAGCGCCATCGTCACCGAGGTGCTGCCGCTGGCCGACTATTCGCGCGCCGAGGACTACCACCAGCACTACTTCGCGCAGCATCCGGGCCAGGGCTACTGCGCCTTCGTCGTCGCGCCGAAGGTCGAGAAATTCCGCAAGACCTTCGCGGCCAAGGTGCGGCCCGAGTAGGCACGTGAAGCCATCGCCGGGCCCTACACTCCCCCCGGATGGACACTGTCTGGCTCTCGTCGCCCGCGCCCGCGTTGCGCCTGTGGAGCGACGGCCGTTGGAAGCTCAATCCCGCGGCCGCGCAGTGGGCCGCCGAGCGGGGCGTTTCCGAGGCGAGCTGGGCGCAGCTGGCGCGCGAGCTCATCGCCAGCCTGCGCCACCCGGCGCCCAGCGGCCGCGGCCATCGCCTGATGCCCGGGTTGGGCCTCGAGATCGAGTGGAATTCGGTATGGCTCGACAGCGGCTGGCTGGTCTGGCTGACGCTGCCATCGGCTGACGCGGCGCGCCTCGCGCTGATCGAGCAGTTCGGCCGCACCGGCGCCTGGGAGCGCGACCTGCGCACCGGCGAAGGCCGCTGGGACGCCCACATGTTCCGCCTGTGCGGCTTCGACCCGGCCGGCGGCGTGCCCCACTTCGAGCAGGCGAGCGCGCGCGTGCACCCCGACGACCGCGACCGCTTCCGGCGCGAGCATGCGCAGTACGGCCAGGTGCCGGGCCGCTACGAGACCTGGTTCCGCCTGGTGCTGCCCGGCGGCCAGGTCAAGGATTTCCATTCGCTGTGCGAGGTGCACCCAAGCCCCGAAGGCAAGCCGGTGCGCATGACCGGCATCCTGATCGATGACACCGAGGGCACGACGCGCCTGCGCGAGATCGAGGCGCTGACTGCCAAGCTGCACCGCGCCGTCACGCTGGCCTCGGTCTCGGTGTGGCGCATCGACCTGCAGACGCAGCGCATCTACTTCAACGACTGGGGCTACGAGGTGATGGGCATCGCGCGCCCGCCGGACGGGCTGACGCTCGAGTACATGCGCTCGACCATCCACCCCGAGGACCGCGAGGCCGTGGTGCGCGCCGGCGAGGAGGCCATCGCCACGCACCGCGTCGTCGACGTCGAGGCGCGCTACCGCAACCACGACGGCAGCTACCGCCACCTGCTGACGCGCCGCGTCGCCGAGCGCGACGCGAGCGGGCGCGCGATCGCGCTGGCCGGCATCTCGCTCGACCGCAGCGCGCAGATCGCCGAGCGCGAGCATGCGCAGGCCTTCGTGCGGCGCATGAACATGGTCACCAACGCCGCGGGCGTCGGCATCTGGACCGTCGACGTCGACACGAAGCTCGGTGAGTGGAACGAGCAGATGTACCGCATCTACGGGCTGCGGCCCGAGGACGGCGTGCCCAGCGAGGAACGCTGGATGCACGAGCTGGTGCATCCCGACGACCGCGCCGCGATGCAGACGCACGACGAGATCGAGCGCGGCGCGCAGCAGGGGTTGCAGTCGGAGTTCCGCATCCGTCGCGGCGATGGCCAGGTGCGCTGGGTCTCGGCCTGGTCGCGGCGCGAGCGCATCGGCGGGCGGCTGATGGCCTTCGGCGTCAACATCGACATCACCGAGCTGCACAGTGCGCGCGACCAGCTGCGCCAGGTGCAGGAGCGCACGATGCTCGCCGCCGAATCGGCCGGCATCGGCACCTGGGAGCGCGACCTGCGCACGCAGGTCTCGCAATGGGATGCGCAGATGTTCCGCCTGCGCGGCCAGCGCCCGGACGGGCCGCTCGGCGCGAACGAGCTGCGCGACGGCGGCCGCCACCCCGACGACGTGGCCGAGACGCAGCGCCGCATGGAGCAGGCGGCGCACGACGGCGGCGTCTTCGAGCACGAGTTCCGCGTCGTCTGGCCCGACGGCTCTCAGCGCTGGCTGGCGACGCGCGGCCACGTGCAGCACGACGCGCAGGGCCGGCCCGAGCGCGTGCTGGGGGTCAACTGGGACGTCACCGAGCGCAAGCGCGCCGAGCAGGCGCTGCAGGACAAGGCCGCCGCCGAGCAGGCCAGCCAGGCCAAGAGCGAGTTCCTGGCGCGCATGAGCCACGAGCTGCGCACGCCGCTGAACGCGGTGCTCGGCTTCGCGCAGCTGCTGGCGGCCGACGACGGCGAACCGCTGAGCGACGCGCAGGCCGGCCGCGTCGAGCGCATCCGCTCCGCGGGCCAGCACCTGCTGGCGCTGATCGACGACGTGCTCGACCTGGCGTCGATCGAATCCAGCAGCATGCCGCTCGTGCACGAGACCGTGCCGCTGCAGGCCGTGCTGCACGACGTGCTGCAGTGGACGCGGCTGCAGGCCGACGCGGTGCCGGTGCAGGTGCATTCCGACGCCACCCCGGCCCACGTGCGCGGCGACCCGCGGCGCATCCGCCAGGTGCTGGCCAACCTGCTGAGCAATGCCATCAAGTACAACCGCGCCGACGGCGACGTCTGGATCGGGCTTCAACGCAGCCAGCACGACGGCGCGCCGGCCTGGACGATCTCGGTGCGCGACAGCGGGCGCGGCATGTCGGTGGCACAACGGCGCCACCTGTTCGAGCCCTTCAACCGGCTCGGCGCCGAGCGCGAGGCCATCCAGGGCACCGGCATCGGGCTGGCGATCGTGCACCACCTGGTCAAGCTGATGAATGGCGCGATCACGGTCGACAGCGAGCCGGGGCGCGGCAGCGAATTCCGCGTCGTGCTGCCGGCTGCGCAGGCCGCGGGGCCGCCGGTGGCCGCGCTGGACGATGCGCATGCCGACACCGTGCCGGCCGACTTGGCCGACGCGCCGCTGCGCCTGCTCTACATCGAGGACAACCCGGTCAACGTGCTGCTGGTGCAGGAGCTGCTTGCCCGCCATGCGCACGTCGACCTGGCGGTGGCGGTCGACGGCCTGTCGGGCGTGAGCCTCGCGCAACGCTCGCGTCCCGACGTGGTGCTGGTCGACATGCAACTGCCCGACATCGATGGCGCCGAGGTGCTGCGCCGCCTGCGTGCCGATGCCGGCATGGCGCGGACCACGCTGGTCGCGCTGTCGGCCAACGCGATGCCCGAAGACGTGTCGCGCGCCCGCGCGGCCGGTTTCGACGACTACTGGACCAAGCCGATCGACTTCAAGGCCTTCCTCGGGTCGCTGGACCGGCTGGCGCGCGAACGTGCGCAGCGCTGATCAGGGCGCGAGGCGTTCGCGCACCCAGGCGCTGCCGGCGAGGCGGTAGTGCAGCCGGTCGTGCAGGCGCGACTTGCGGCCCTGCCAGAACTCCCAGCGGTCGGGCACCAGGCGGAAGCCGCCCCAATGCGGCGGCCGCGGCGGGTTCAGCGCGAAACGCGCCGCGGCCTTGGCGGCGTTGGCCACCAGCACGGCGCGCGAACCGATCACCTCGCTTTGCGGCGAGGCCCAGGCGCCCAGCCGCGAATCGAGCGGGCGCGACTGGAAGTACGCATCCGATTCGGCCTCGGTGGTGCGTTCGACGCGGCCCTCGATGCGCACCACGCGTTCCAGCTCGACCCAGTGGAACTGCAGCGCGGCCCACGGGTGCGCGGCGAGCTCGCGGCCCTTGCGGCTGTCGTAGTTGGTGTACCAGACCAGGCCGCGCGCATCGAAGCCCTTGACCAGCACGATGCGCGACGACGGCCGCTGGTCGGGGCCGACCGTGCACAGCGTCATCGCGTTCGGCTCGGGCACCTGCGCGTCGAGCGCCTGCTGGAACCACAGCCCGAACTGTTCGAGCGGATCGCTGCGCGACGCGTTCTCGTCCAGTTCGGCGCGTTCGTAACTCTTTCGGAGGGCGGAGACATCGGTCATCAGGTAAACGCCTTAAGTGAAACCCACACTTGGCGAAAGCGGGGGCAGCCCCGATTCTTCACCATCGGCTTGCAGTGCAGCAGAAGTGAGCCTCTACCACGATCAAAAAAGGGGGTGGCCTCATGAAGGCCCGGCCGGCGATTGTCGTGCTAGCCGCGGGACTGGGGTCCCGTTTCGGCGGCACGCAGCACAAGCTCACGCAGAGCCTGGGTGCTTCGAGCGTTCTCGGGACGACGCTGCGGCATGCGCTGGCGACGCACCTGCCGGTGGTGGTGGTCGCGACCGCGGCACTGGCCGAGGAGGCCGCCTGCCACGTCGCCACGCGCGACATCGTGCTGCTGCCGGTGGTGGGGTCGGCCACGCCGGTCAACGGGCAACGGCTGGGGATGGGGTTCTCGATCGCCTCGGGCGTCGCGGCCTGTTCCGATGCGTCCGGCTGGCTGGTGCTGCCGGGCGACATGCCGATGGTGCAGCCGTCGACGCTGGTGGCGGTGGCGCAACAGCTGGACCACCATCCCGTCAGCTATGCGCAGTACAAGGGCCGGCGCGGCCACCCGGTCGGCTTTGCGGCCGAGCTGTACACCGAGCTGGTCACGCTCACCGGCGACGAGGGCGCGCGCCGGCTGGTGGCGCGCTATCCGGCGCAGGCGGTGGAGGTGGACGACTCGGGGGTGCTGATGGACGTCGACAACGAGGGCGACCTGGACCGGGTGCGGGCCGCGTACCTGCCGTCCCTCTTCGGCGATTCGCGCTGATCCCGGATTGGCATCCGGGCTACAACGCGTGGCGGCGCACCAGCGCGACCAGGCGTTCGATGCCGCGATCGCGGATGCCGCACTTCTGCAGAGAGCGCGCGGTTTCCAGCAGGTAATCCAGCGTCGTGCCGTAGCGGCCGCAGGCGCTGCGCAGCACGTCGACCAGGTGGTCGTCGCTCAGCGTGCCGGTGTAGTTGGGGCTGCTGCGGCTCAGCGTGAAGCCGAGCGCCGTCACCGGGCCCTGCGGCGTGCGGCACGGCAGCCACTTCGCGTCGTACACGCCGGTGGGCATCTCGCGCGCCCACAGCCGCGGCAGCTCGTCGTCGACCCGTTCGCGCTCGATGCGGTAGACCATGCCGCGGCACGAACCGCCTGCCACCAGCGCGAACACCAGGCCCGGGCATTCGGGCGTGCCGCGGTTGATGCGCGAGCGCATCTCGAGTGCCCGGTGCCAGCCATGCACCTGCGCCGGCCGCTGTTCGGCGGCTTCGAACTCGGGGCGCCAGATCAGCGAGGCGTAACCGAACACCCACAGGTCGTCCTGGCCGCCCCACTGCGAATGCACCTCGGCCAGCAGCCGGGCGGGGTCGCGCCCGGGCTGCGGCAGCGCGGGCAGGGGAGCGGCGAAATCGGGAGCACGCATGCCCCACACTCTAGAATGATTTTTTCTCGGCCGGGAGTCTCCAATGAGTGACCAAGACGACGAAATGCAAAAGTTCGCACTGGGCGCGGTGTTCGGCGTCATCGCGCTGGTGCTGGCAGGCGTGATCGGCTTGGCCGCCTCGCGCGTGCTGCATGCGCCGCGGCCGGTTGCGCAAGCCGCGGCAGCCGCGCCCGCCACAGTGCCGGCCGAGCGCATCCACTTCGAGGTCGGCCAGGACAGCCTGCCGCCCGAGGCCGCCGAGGTGCTGGCCCGCGTTGCCGAGGCGGCCCGTTCGTCGGGCGGCACGGTGCTGATCTCGGGCTTCCACGATGCCAGCGGCGACGCCGCGGCCAATGCCGACCTGGCCAAGCGCCGCGCGCAACAGGTGCAGCACGCGCTCGAAGCCAATGGCGTGGCACCCGACCACCTGCAGCTCAGCAAGCCGGCGGTCACCACCGGCGACGGCGACCCGAAGGCGGCAAGGCGCGTCGAGCTGCGGCTGCAGTAACCCGCACACCGTAGGACATCGCGCACAGCCCCTGGCGGCCCTCGCCGATAGGGCGCGCGCGGCATGCGGCCTATGCTGGGGCGAACCCGTCCCTGCAGGAGCCGCACGATGAAGACCCAGCCGCAACGCCATGACAGCCTGAAGAAGATCGTCGACCTGGTGGACGGCATCGACATCGCGATGCTCACCACCGAGGCGGCCGATGGCCGCCTGCTGAGCCGCCCGATGGCTGCGCTGGAAGTCGACGAGAACGGCAGCTTCTGGTTCTTCACCAGCGAGCAATCGGCCAAGGTGCACCAGCTCGGCCGCGTCAACCTCGCCTTCACCGACGAGGACGATGCCACCTATGTGTCGATCAGCGGACGCGCCGAACTCGTGCACGACCGCGCACGCGTCGACGCGCTGTGGACGGCGGCCGCCAAGCCCTGGTTTCCGAACGGCAAGGACGATGCCGACCTCGCGTTGTTGCGCGTCGACACCGAGATCGCCGAGTACTGGGATGCCAACGGCAGCAAGATGATCCGCCTGCTGGCGATGGCCGCGTCGGCTGCCGCCGGGCGCCCCATCGGCCTGGGTGACCACGAGGTGGTCAGCAACCCGGACCGTCCGACCGCACCGCGCCAGCGGTCGCTCATCGGCGAGTAGGCCGGTGGACGCCGCGTCCGAGGCAGGGAGCCCGCCCGCGCCGCGTCCGCGCCGCGGGCGTCGCTTCGTCTGGGCGGTCCTCGGGATCGTCGGGGCCTTGCTGCTTGGCGTGGTCGTTTGCGAGGCGCTCGGCTGGCCGTTCCTGGTCGGCCCGGCGCAACGCATGCTCGCCGACGTGCTGAAGCGCGACGTGCGTCTTGCCGACGGCGCCGAGCGTGGACGCATCCAGCTGCTCGGCGGCTTGCGCGTCGACGTGCCGCTGCTCGAGATCGGCTCGGTGCCGTGGAGCCGCCAGCCTTACTTCCTGCATGCCGAGAATGCGCAGCTGCGCGTCTCGTACAGCGCGTTGATCCGCGCCCACGGCGGCGATGCGCTCGACATCAAGCGCCTGCACGCCGACCGGCTGGTGGTGCATGCCGAACGCCAGGCCGATGGTCAGGCCTCGTGGCAGTTCGGAGAACCGCAGGCGCAGCAGAAGAAGGGCACGCGGCTGCCGCACGTGCTGTCGCTGTCGGTGCGCGACGGCGAGCTGACCGTCGTGGACGCACCGCTGAAGGCGGACATCGAGGCCGTGGTGCGACTGGCCGAGCAGGACACCGAGGCCCCGCTGCCGGCGAGTGCAGCATCGGCGCCGCTGACCGGCCTGGTCGTGCGCGCCAAGGGCCGCTACGGCGGCTTTCCGGTCGAGGGCAGCCTGCGCTCGATCGGCGTGATGCCGCTGCTGGTGACCGACAGCGTCGCGCCGCCGGTGCCGGTGGCCCTGCGCATCGATGCCGGCCGCGCCAGCCTGCGCTTTCGCGGCACCGTCACCGACGTGCTGAAGCTCGAAGGCATGACCGGCCGCGTGCGCGTCACCGGCCCGTCGCTGTCGGCGGTGGGCGACCCGCTGGGTGTCACGCTGCCGACCACCGGGCCGTTCGAGATCGAGGGCCGCGTCGCCAAGCAGGGCGAGGTGTGGAACGTGCTGGTCGATGACGCGACGGTCGGCAGCAGCCGCTTGAACGCGGCGCTCACCTACGACATGCGGCCGAAGGTGCCGGTGCTGTCCGGCCGCGTGGCCGGCCCGCGGCTGTTGCTGGCCGACCTGCTGCCCAGCATCGGCGTCGGTGCGGCGCCCGCGCCCGCGGTGGCGCCGGAGCAGAAGCCGCCCAGGAAGCCGGGCGACCGGGTGCTGCCGAACCGCGCCTTCGACCTGCCCTCGCTGAGCGCGATGGATGCCAACATCGTGCTGGCCTTCGACCGGGCCGAGCTGGGCCGCATCTTCGCGCTGCCGCTGCAGCCGTTGAAGGCCCACCTGACGCTCGCCGACGGCAAGCTCGCCCTGCGCGACCTGGAGGCGCGCACCGCCGATGGCAACCTGCTCGGCGCGGTGTCGCTGGACGGCAAGCCCCGGCTCGCGCTGTGGGACAGCGACCTGCGCTGGAACGGCGTGCGCCTGGAGCGCTGGCTGAACCAGGGCCGCCCGGCCGACAAGCCGCCCTACGTCACCGGCCGGCTGATCGGCCGCGCGCGGCTGAAGGGCGAGGGCCGCTCCACCGCCGAGATCCTCGGCAGCCTGCAAGGCACGGTCGTCACGCGCATCGTCGAAGGCAAGGTGTCGCACCTGGCCGTCGAAGGTGCGGGGCTGGACATTGCGCAGGCGCTGGGTGTGATGGCCAAGGGCGACGAGCTGCTGACCATCGACTGCGCGCTGGTCGACCTGCAGGCCAGCAAGGGCGTGCTGCGCCCGCGCGCGATGGTGGTCGACACCAAGGATTCGACCATCTGGGCCGACGGCACGCTGTCGCTGGCCGACGAGACCATGGACCTGCGCGCGGTGGTCACGCCCAAGGACTTCAGCCCGCTGACGCTGCGCACGCCGCTGCGGGTACAAGGCAGTTTCAGCTACCCGAAGGTCTCGATCGAGAAGGGCCCGCTGGCGCGCAAGGTGGGCAGCAGCGTGCTGCTGGGCCTGCTGAACCCGATCGCGGCGCTGATCCCGTTGTTCGACCTGGGCGACCGGTCGGAGCCGACCGAAGGCTGCAACGATCTGCTCGAAAAGGCGCGCCTGCACGCCACGCCGGCCTCGGCTCCCGCCTCCCAGCCGCAGGCCAAGGCGGCCCGCTGACGCACCGGGGATGTGGTTGACGCTGTAACTAGGTTACGCGATACTCAAAAGCCTGGTTACGTCCCGGCCGCGAGGTGCCGCCCATGAAACAAGCCCTGCAGGAAGTCACCCAACGCATCCAGGAGCGCAGTGCGCCGCTGCGCAGCGCCTACCTGGCCCGCATCGACAAGCTGACGATGCGCCAGCGCGGCTCCGACCGCATGGGCTGCGCCAACGTGGCGCATGCGTTTGCGGCGCTGCCGGCGAGCGACAAGTTCAAGGTGGTGGCGCAGCGCTCGCCGCACCTGGGCATCGTCACCTCGTACAACGACATGCTGTCGGCGCACCAGCCGTACGAGCGCTTTCCCGAGATCATCCGCAACGAGGCCCACCGGCACGGCGCGACGGTGCAGGTGGCGGGCGGCGTGCCGGCCATGTGCGACGGCGTCACGCAGGGGCTGCCGGGCATGGAGCTGAGCCTGTTCTCGCGCGACACGATCGCGATGGGCACGGCGGTGGCGCTGACGCACGACGTGTTCGACGCGGCGCTGCTGCTGGGCGTGTGCGACAAGATCGTGCCGGGCCTGCTGATCGGCGCGCTGCACTTCGGCCACCTGCCGTGCGTGTTCGTGCCGGCCGGGCCGATGAGCACCGGGCTGTCGAACACCGAGAAATCCAAGGTGCGCGAGCGCTATGCGCAGGGCCAGGTCGGCCGCGACCAGCTGCTCGAGGCCGAATCCGCCGCCTACCACGGCGCCGGCACCTGCACCTTCTACGGCACGGCCAACAGCAACCAGATGCTGCTCGAGGCGATGGGCCTGCACGTGCCGGGCGCCGCCTTCGTGCACCCGCACGCGCAGCTGCGCGAGGCGCTGACGCGCGAGGCGGTGCGCGCTGCGCTGGCCATCACGCAGGGCAGCGGCCGCTTCACGCCGATCGGCCGGCTGGTCGACGAGCGCGTCATCGTCAACGCGATGGTGGCGCTGCTGGCCACCGGCGGCTCGACCAACCACCTGATCCACTGGGTGGCGGTGGCGCGCGCGGCCGGCATCCTGATCGACTGGACCGATTTCTCCGAGCTGTCGCACGCGACGCCGTTGCTGGCGCGCGTGTACCCGAACGGCAGCGCCGACGTGAACCAGTTCCAGGCGGCCGGCGGCCCCGCCTTCGTGCTGCGCGAGCTGATGGATGCCGGCTACCTGCATGCCGACGTCGCGACCGTCGCCGAAGGCGGCCTGAGCGAATACGGCAAGCAGCCGCAGGGCGACGGCGAGCGGCTGCGCTGGTCGGCGCTGCCGGCGCAAAGCGGCGACGACAGCGTGGTGCGCGGTGCCGCGGCGCCGTTCAGCCCATCGGGCGGGCTGAAGCTCTTGACCGGCAACCTGGGGCGCGCGGTGATCAAGATCTCGGCGGTGCCGGAAGACCGCCACGTGGTCGAGGCGCCGGCGCTGGTGTTCAACGCGCAGGAAGAGCTGCTGGCCGCCTTCAAGGCCGGCGAGCTGGAGCGCGATTTCATCGCCGTGGTGCGCTTCCAGGGGCCGCGGGCGAACGGCATGCCCGAGCTGCACAAGCTGACGCCGCCGCTGGCGGTGGCGCAGGGCAAGGGCTTCAAGGTGGCGCTGGTCACCGACGGGCGCATGAGCGGTGCGTCGGGCAAGGTGCCGGCGGCGATCCACGTGAGCCCCGAGGTGCTGGGCGGCGGGCCGCTCGGCAAGGTGCGCAACGGTGACATCATCCGGCTGGATGCGGTGGCCGGCACGCTGCAGGCGCTGGTGCCCGCGGCCGAGTGGGCCGCGCGCGAGGTGGCGCAGATCGATGCGCAGCAGCAGCTGAACAACACCCACGATCTGGGACGCGACCTGTTCGGCGGCATGCGCCGCAACGTGCTGAGCGCCGAGGAAGGCGCCGTCACCTGGCTTTGAACCCGATCCATTTTCGAGAGAGAGAACCTGCATGAACACGCTTGAACTGGCCAGCCACGGCCCGGTGATCCCCGTCATCGTCATCAACCAGCTGGAAGACGCGGTGCCGATGGCGCGCGCGCTGGTGGAGGGCGGGGTGAAGGTGCTCGAAGTGACGCTGCGCACGCCGGTGGCGCTGCAGTGCATGGAGGCGATCGCGAAGCAGGTGCCCGAGGCCATCCTCGGGGCCGGCACGGTGCGCAGCGTGGCTGATGCGAAGGCGGCGCTGGACGTCGGCTGCAAGTTCGCGGTGAGCCCGGGCTACACCAGCGAGATCGGCCGCGCCTGCCGAGAACTGGGGCTGCCGCTGCTGCCCGGCACCGCGACCGGCAGCGAGGTGATGCAGGCGAATGCCGACGGCTACTTCTTCCTGAAATTCTTCCCGGCGATGCAGGCGGGCGGGATCCCGATGCTGAAGGCGCTGGCCGGGCCGTTCACCGACGTGGTGTTCTGCCCGACCGGCGGCATCACGCTGGAGACGGCACCGCAGTTCCTGGCGTTGCCGAACGTCAAGGTGTGCGGCGGGTCGTGGCTGACGCCGGCGGATGCCGTCAAGGCGAAGGATTGGGGGCGGATCACGACGCTGGCACGCGAAGCCAGCGCGCTGCGCGCGTAAGACACGATTCCCGGATGGCAATCCGGGGTCGTCGGTCAAACCTCGATCAATTTGCGATTGGCACCGCCCGCCAAGGTGCGCAGGCTGCGCCCGGTGCTGGCCTTGTAGCTGCGGCTCAGGATCGTGTCGACGAACACCCAGTCGGCCCTTGCCTCGGTCGGCGTCACGTTCAGCACCATGTAGCCGCGCAGGCTGGTCTGCGCATACTGCAGCGGCCCGATCAGTGTCGTCAGCGCAGCAGCAAAGGCGGTCGGCTCCTCGGTCGTGAAGATCGTCTCGAAGCCCGGCGACGTGACCGACGAGGTCGCGAACTCGACACCCACCGCATTTCCGGACACATCCTTCAGGTCGCTGGCCCAGGCGTTGTGCGTGTCGCCGGCCAGCGAGATCAGGTTCTTGTCGAGCGTGCGCGCCATGCCCAGCACGGTCTCGCGCGCGGCGGCGTAGCCGTCCCACGCATCGAGGTTGTACGGGATCGACGGCTGCGCCAGGATCGCCTGCTCGGTCGGCGTGATCGTGGCCGGTGCGCTGGCTGCCTTCTGCGCCAACGCGCCGTACGCCGCCACGCTGATCTGTTGCGTGACGATCGGCGCCGGCACGTTCATGCGGCCCATCAGCACCTGCTGCCCCAGCACCTGCCAGGTGGCGCTCGAGGCTTGCAGCTTGGCCTGCAGCCACGCGGTCTGCTCGGCACCCATCAACTGGCGCGCCGGGTTGCCGACCGCGCTGGTGAAGCCTTGTGCGTCGAAGCCGCCGGCGGTGATGTAGGTGCTGTAGCTCAGCTGCTGGTCGCGGCCGACCTGGCGCGTGTCCAGCATGTGCAGCGACAGCAGCGAGCCGAAATCGAACGAGCGGAAGATGTGGTCCGGCTTGCCCGCATCGGGCACGCGGATCGGGATCCACTCGTGGTAGGCCTGGATGGCCGCGGCACGGCGCGCGCTGAAGCTGCCTTCGGTCGCGGGATCGTGGTTCTCGGCGCCGCCGGTCCAGGTGTCGTTGGCGACCTCGTGGTCGTCCCACACGGCGATCATCGGCGTCGCGGCATGGAGGGCCTGCAGGTCGGCATCGGTGCGGTACTGCGCGTAGCGGCGGCGGTAGTCGGCCAGCGTCAGCGTTTCGTTGGCCGGGTCGGGCACGCGGTTCAGCGTGGCGGCATCGCCGGTCGCGTAGCCCTTGCTGTCGTATTCGTAGATGTAGTCGCCCAGGTGCAGCGCGGCGTCGAAGTCGTTGCGCTTCGCGGCCTCGGCGTACACGTTGAAGTAGCCGGCCGGGTAGTTGGAGCAGGAGAAGACCGCGAGACGAACCTGCGCCACGCTGCCCACCGGCAATGTCTTCGTGCGGCCGGTGGCCGTGTGCTTGCTGCCGATGCTGAAGCGGTAGTGGTAGACGGTGTTGGCACCGAGGCCGGTGACGTCGACCTTGGCGGTGTAGTCCTGCGCCGCGCTGGTGCTGACGCTGCCCGACTTGACGATGCTGGCGAACTGGCTGTCGGTGGCGACATCCCAGCTCAGTTGCAGCGTCGAATCGGTGGCCGGGGTGGCGCGCGTCCACAGGATCACGCGGTCGCTGAGCGGATCGCCGCTGGCGACGCCGTGCTTGAACTCGACGCCGGCACCGGCGTCGCTGGGGTCGTCATCGCTGCCGCCGCAGCCGGTCAGGCCCAGCCCACCGCCGATGGCGACGGTGCCCAGCGCGACATCGCGGATGAACTGGCGGCGTGAGGAATCGAGGCTCATGAGCGGCTTCCGAAGGCGGGTTGCGAAGCCCGCTACTGTCGGAAACCTTCATGTCGCCGTCATGACCTTTCTATGCCGTTTTCAATGCAGTCGCTGCCGTTGCCTGCCGCCGGATCAACAACACCGACACGGCAGCCACCAGGCAGGCCGCACCTGCCGTGAACAAGGCCGGGTTGTAGGTCAGCAGCAGCGTGCGCGTGAGCCCCGCGCCATACGCCGCCACCGCAGCGCCCAGCTGGTGCGACGCGAACACCCAGCCGAAGATCATGCCGGCACGTTCCTTGCCGAACTCCTGCGCCGCCAGCTTGACGGTGGGCGGCACGGTGGCAATCCAGTCGAGCCCGTAGAACATCGCGAAGGTGGCCAGGCCGTACAGCGTGAAGGTGGAGTAGGGCAGCCAGAACAGCGACAGCCCGCGCAGCCCGTAGTACCAGAACAGCAGCTTGCGGTTGTCGTAGCGGTCGGACAGGTAGCCCGACAGCGTGGTGCCGACCAGGTCGAACGCGCCCATCATCGACAGCACCGACGCCGCCGGCACCGCCGACAAGCCGTTGTCGCCGCACAGCGAGATGAAGTGCGTCTGCAGCAGGCCGTTGGTGCTGAGGCCGCAGATGAAGAAGCTGGCGCAGAGGATCCAGAAGGTGCGGTTGTGCACCGCCTCGGCCAGCACCTTGAACGGGCCGAGGAAGTTCAGCGGTGTGGCCGGCGGCACGGCGGCCACCGGCGCGCCCTCGGGTTCGCCGAGCGAGTTCAGCCCCAGCTCGCCCGGGTGGTTGCGCATGAACAGCGTGACCAGCGCCACCACGACCACGCAGGCGACGAAGATCGGGATCACCGCCGTGCGCCAGCCGTGGTGCTCGATCAGCCAGGCCGCGAGCGGCAGGAAGATCAACTGCCCGGTGGCGGTGCTGGCGGCGAACATGCCGACCACCAGCCCGCGGTGCGCGGTGAACCAGCGGCTCGCGACCATCGCGCCCAGCACCAGCGCCGTGAGGCCGGTGCCGCAGCCGAGCACCAGGCCCCACAGCAGGAACAGCTGCCACAGCTGCGTGACGCCGGTGGCCAGCACCATCGCGACGGCGATGAAGCTGGCGGCCGCGACCATGATGCGCGGCAACCCGAAGCGGGCGATGAAGATCGCGGCGAACGGCCCGAGCAGGCCGAACAGCGCAAAGCGCACCGCGAAGACGGACGACAGCTGGTCGGTGGTCCAGCCGAATTCCTTGGACAGCGGCTGCAGCATCGCGCCCGGCAGGCCGAGCGCGGCCGAGGTGGTCAGCATCGCGAAGAAGGTGACCGCGGCGATCACCCACGCGTAGTGGATGCCGCGGCGGCCGAGGGAGGTGGAGATGTGTCGGGACAGCATGGCGTGGGTTTCCGGCTCAGTCGAAGCGGCGTTCGATCAGCTCGACCTTGTAGCCGTCGGGATCGGTGATGAAGGCGATGACGGTGCTGCCGCCCTTGACAGGGCCGGCCTCGCGCGTGACGTTGCCGCCGCCGGCACGGATGCGTTCGCAGGCCGCCGCGGCATCGGGCACCGCGATCGCGATGTGGCCGTAGGCGGTGCCCAGGTCGTAGCTGCCGACGCCGTGGTTGTAGGTGAGTTCCAGCTCGGCGTGCTCCGGGTTCGGGCCGTAGCCGAGGAAGGCGAGCGAGTAGTGCTGCGACGGGTTCTCGGACTGGCGCAGCAGCGTCATGCCCATGATCTTCGTGTAGAAGTCGATCGAGCGCTGCAGGTCGCCGACGCGCAGCATGGTGTGGAGGATTCGCATGGGGCGGTCTCGGTTCAGGTGGGGTCGAAGATGAAGCAGGTGGTGGAGGCGTGGGCATACAGCTTGCCGTCCGGGCCGACCAGGCGGCCTTCGGCAGTGCCCATGCGCGAGCCGATGTGGATCACGCTGCCGATGGCGCGCAGCAGCGGCACGCGCTGCGTCACCGCGCGCACGTAGTTGATCTTCAGCTCGGCGGTGGTGTAGGCCTTGCCGGCCGGCAGCGTGGTGTGCACCGCGCAGCCGACGCACGAATCGAGCATCGTCGCGATCCAGCCGCCGTGCACGCTGCCGAGCGGGTTGTAGTGGCGCAGCAGCGGCGTGCCCTGGAAGACGGCGCGGCCGGCGCTCATCTCGATCGGCAGGAAGTCCATGGTCTCGCCGATCGGCGGCGGGGGCAGCTGGCCGTCGAAGATGGCCTGGAAGAATTGCAGGCCGGTGAGCCCGGCGACCTGCTCGGGACGGGCCACGCCCGGTGGCAGCAGGCGGGCACGGCGCGCAGTGGCCTCGGCTTCCCATTGCGCCTGCACCGCGGCGGCATCGATGACGGCAGTGTCCATGATCGGTCGCCCGGCAGGCGGAAGAGTTGTAATTGCAATGATTGTAGCTACAATCGTTTGATCATGCCAAGCAGCGTTGCGAAACCGGAACCGAAACATGCCATGCCCAGCGGCTGCAGCAGCCTGAAGCTGCGCCAGCTGTCGCGCCGGGTGAGCCAGCATTTCGACCGCATCGTCACCGATGCGGGATTGAAGACCACGCAGTACTCGCTGCTGTCGCAGCTGGTCCGGCTGGGCCCGATCAAGCCCGGTGCGCTGGCGGCGCACATGGAGATGGATGCGTCGACGCTGACGCGCAATCTTCAGCCGCTGGTGGCGCAGGGCTGGGTCACGGTCGGGCCGGGCGAGGATGGCCGCAGCCGGGTGGTCGAGGCGACCGACGCCGGTCGCATCAAGCGCGACGAGGCGCGGCACGAGTGGAAGCGGGCGCAGGTGGCGCTGAACGAGCGGCTGGGGGACGAGCGCGTGGTGCGATTGCACGCGCTGATCGACGAGTGCCTGGCGCTGATGAACGAGACGGAAGCGGCAGGCTAGCGTCGTGCCTTGCGGGCGGCTTCCGTGCCCGGCTCCACATCCTCCCCATACGCCGCCTTCCACCGCTCGATGAGCTTCAGGTGCTCATCCAGCCGCGTCCCCGGCAGTCCGTCGTCCACTTCCCAGTTCGCGACCTTCGACTCGACCGCGAAGTGCGACACCGGCGTGATCGCCGACGGGTCGTCCAGGCTGCCGACCGAGATGTCCATGTTCGCCGAGCCGTCGTACGCGAAGGTCAGCGGCGTGCCGCAGTTCCCGCAGAAGCCGCGCAGCGCGAACTTCGACGATGCGTACTGCTTCGGCTTCTCGGCCAGCCATTCCACCTGGTCCTGGCGCAGGTTCAGGAACGGCACCCGCGTGTTGCCGAAGGCCAGCTGGCACATGCGGCAGTGGCAGTAGTAGCCCTCGCGCTTGTCGGGTTTCGCGCGGTAGCGGATGCGGCCGCACAGGCAGCCGCCTTCCAGCGGTGCGGCGCCCCCACTCATGTCGCCACCGTGTAGTTCAGCGTCAGCCGGCCTCCGTCGACGTAGACGATCTCGCCGGTCATGTAGCTCGCCGCGCTGCTGAGCAGGAAGGCTGCCACGTCGGCGATCTCGCCCGGCTCGCCCAGGCGCTTCATCGGCGTGCGGCTCATGATGCGGGCGCGCGCCTCCTCGCTGCCCAGCACCGCGTTCTTCGCCAGCTCGGTGGCGATCGTCCCCGGCGCCACCGCATTCACGCGGATGCCGCGGTCGGCCAGCGACAGCGCCATCACCCGCGTCAGCTGGTTGATGCCGCCCTTGCTGGCGTTGTAGCTGGCGATGCTCGGGATCGCCAGCACGCTGTTCACCGAACTCATGTTGACGATCGCGCCGCCGCCCGTCTTCACCATCTCGCGCGCCACCGCCTGGCCGACCAGGAACGAGCCCTTCAGGTTGATGTCGATCACCGCGTCCCAGTCGGCCTCGGTGATCTCCAGGAAATCCGCCGCCTTGAAGATGCCGGCGTTGTTGACCAGCCCGTCGATGCGTCCGAAGGCGGCCAGCGTGCCGGCCACCGCGGCATCGACCTCGGCCTTCTTCGACACGTCGCAGTGCAGGTAATGGGCGCGATGTCCTTCGGCAGTGAGCGAGGCGGCGAGGGCGTTGCCTCGTGCATCGTCGACATCCCACAGCGCGACCGCGGCGCCGTCGCGGGCCAGCCGCTGCGCGCACGCCGCGCCGATGCCCTGCGAGGCACCGGTGATCACGGCCACCTGGCCGTGCAGGTTGAATTGAACAGGCTTCATGCGGGTCTTCTCCACCAGAAACAGGCCGCGAGTTTAGGCCTGCGCGATCAGGCGGCTCGGCGGTCGAGCCAGATCGCCATGCCTTGGGCGTTGAGCTCCAGGTCCATGGACAGCAGGTCCATCGCTTGGGCGTGCGGCACGGTGCTGCCATGCTCCGCCAGCCGCCGGCTGTACATCGCGGCCAGAGCCGCCATCAGCGCGGCATGGCGGTCGGGTGCATGGCGCAGGCGCTCGCCGATCGCGACGACCTCGTCGATCTGCGACAGCATCATCTCGCCCAGCCGCGGCACGCCCTCGACGCAGCCGAAGTGCGTCAGGTACAGCCGCTCGGGGTGGAAGTCCAGCATGCGCCGCACCGACTGCTTCAGCAGCTCGGGCTCGAACTGCACCGGCGTCGTCGTCGGCAGCAGCCACGGCCCCTGCGCGGTGTCGAACTCGCGGTAGCTCAGCCCGAAGGCGTCGCCGGTGAAGAAGCCGCGCGTGCGCTCGTCCCAGATGCAGTGGTGGTGGCGGGCATGCCCCGGCGTGTCGATCAGTGTCAGCGGCCGGCCGGCCAGCTCGACCACCATGCCGTCGTGGCTGCGCACGACGCGCTCGGCCGGCACCGGCACCACCTCGCCGTAGGCCCGCGTCACTTCCTTCGCGCCGTACACCGCCCGCGCGCTGTTCAGCAGCGCCAGCGGTTCGATCATGTGGCGCGCGCCGCGGGGATGGGCCAGCAGCTTTGCATCGGGCAAGGCCTGCATCAGCGCACCGGCGCCGCCCGCGTGGTCCAGGTGCACGTGCGTGACGATCACCCACTCGACGTCGCGGCGCTGCAGCCTCGCCGCCTCGATCGCAGCCAGCAGCCGCGGCAGCGAGTGCGTGGTGCCGGTGTCGATGAAGGCGCCGCGGCCGTCCTCGACCACCAGGAAGCAGGCAYCGAAGTTCGGCCGGTGGAATCCGGTGTCGATGACGTGGATGCCGTGCGGCAACCCGTGGACGAAGGGCAGGGTGTCAGCCATCCCGCCATCGTAGCCCGGACGACAGTCCGGGAGCCCCGGTCACGCGCCAGCCGCTTCTGAGGGCCACGCACCGCCTGTGCGGTAGCGCACGCGGCCTGCAGTCCGCGTCCTACGCCGAACTCGGACGCCGCCGACAGCCAGCGCACGCGGCGGCTTCCAGACTGGATGCCTCACTGGCTTTTGCACAAGGGAACCCCCATGAGACTGCCCGCACGATTCATCCCCCTGCTGGTCGCCGGCGCGGTGTGCGGCCTGGCCGCCACCGCCGCCCAGGCCCGCTCGGACGCGTCGTTCATGAAGGAAGCCGCCCAGGCCGGCAGTGCCGAGGTCGAGGCCAGCCGTCTGGCACAGACCAAGGCGCAGCGCACCGACGTGAAGACCTTCGCGCAGACGATGATCGACGACCACACCAAGGTCGGCGCCGAACTGAAGCAGCTGGCCGCGAGCAAGAAGGTGACGCTGGCGGACGGGCCGTCGATCACGCAGAAGGGCGAGCTGAAGCTGATCGACGCCGRGGCCGATGCCAAGTTCGACGAGCGCTACGTCAAGTCGTTCGGCGTCAAGGCGCACGAGGATGCGGTGAAGCTGTTCCAGGAGGCCGCGAACGAGGCCAAGGATGCCGACGTGAAGGCCTTCGCACAGAAGACCTTGCCCGGCTTGCAGCACCACCTGGAGATGGCCCGCGCCCTGGCCGCCAAGCCCTGACGGCCATCAGGGGACGGCGATGGCCTCGACCTGGATGCGCAGCGTCACGTCCATGTTGAAGTGCCAATCCTTGCCGGCGTCGATGCCGAACTGGTCGCGCTGGATCGTCGTGATGGCATCGGCGCCGCACAGCTCGCGCTTGAGCATCGGGTGCGGGATGCACTTGAGCAGGTTCAGCTTCAGGGTCACCGGCTTCGTGACGCCATGCAGGGTCAGCTCGCCGACCACCTCGGTGGGCACGCCGCCGACCACCTTGTCGAACTTGCCCTTGTAGACGGCCTTCGGGTACTTCGTGACGTCGAACAGTTCCTTGCCCTGGGCCACCTTGTTCAGCGCGTCCTGGCCGAAATCGGCGCTGCCCGGCAGCACGGTGATTTCCAGGTCGCCGCTGCCGGTGGCCTTGTCGTAGTGCACCGTGCCGCTGCTCTTGTTGAACTTGCCGCGCCACACCGAGATGCCCATGTGGTCGGCCTCGAAGCTCGGGAAGGTGTGGTCCGGGTCGATCTTGTAGGTGACCGGGGCGGCGTGGGCGGCGGCGGCCAGCAGCAGGCCGGCGGCGACGGGGATGACAATGCGCATGGGAGATTCTCCTGGGTGTTCGTTGAAGGTGTGCGGCACGCGATTCTCGGCGCCTGCACCCTCACGACGAACCAGCCCGGCGCAAATCGACAGTCAATCGCCTTCGATGTGCGCGCTTTTCACCACCTCGCCCCAGCGCGCCAGTTCGGTGCGCGCGTGCTCGCCCAGCGCAGGCGGGGCCAGGTAGTCGGCGCTCGCGCCCTGCTCGGCCGCCTTCTGCCTGAAGGCCGGGGTGGCCATCACCTGGGCGATGGTGCGGGTCAGCTTGTCCACGATCGCGGCCGGCGTGCGGGCCGGCGCGAACACCGCGAACCACGAGGTCGCGTCCAGGCCGGGCATGCCGGCCTCGGCGGCGGTCGGCACGTCGGGCATCGAGGCCAGGCGGTGCGGGCCGGTGACGGCCAGCGCGCGCAGCTTGCCCGATTGCACGAACGGGATGAAGGGCGGCGGCGTGCCGAAGGTCAGGTCGACCTGCGAGCCGAGCAAGTCCTGCAGCGCCGGGCCGGTGCCCTTGTACGGCACGTGGGTCATCTGCACGCCGGCCTGCTGGGCCAGCATCGCGCCCGTCACGTGCTGCAGCGAGCCGTTGCCGGACGACGCGAAGCTCAGCTTGCCGGGGTTCTGCTTCGCATAGGCCACCAGCTCGGCCAGCGTCTTCACCGGGAGGCCGGCGCGCACCACCACCAGCTGCGGTGCGCTCAGCACGTTGGCGATCGGCTGCAGGTCGCGCTGTTCCCACTGCGCCTGCTTCATCAGGTGCGGCGTGATCACGTGGTAGCCGGAGTACTGCATCAGCAGCGTGTAGCCGTCGGGCTCGGCGCGCTTGACGGCCACCGCGGCAATGCCGCCGCTCGCGCCGCCGCGGTTGTCGACCACCACCGTCTGGCCGAGCGCCTTGCCCAGCGGTTCGGCCAGCATGCGCGCGGCCAGGTCGGTGGTGCCGCCCGGGGCGGTCGGCACGATCAGCGTGATCGGCTTGGAGGGGTAGGGGTCGGCCGCCAGGGCGGGGATCGAGAGGGCGGCCAGGGCCAGGACCGTAGCCCGGATGCCAATCCGGGAGATGTGGCGGACGCATCCCGGATTGGCGTCCGGGCGACGGGGGGTGGTGTGTTTCATCGTTGTCTCCTTGGATGTGGGTGGTGGATCAGTCGCGGGCGAGTGCGCGTTCGCGCGTGGCCTCGAAGTCCGCCGGCAAGGGATGCAGATCGAGACGCCGGCCGGCCTTGACGATCTGGCCGGGCAGCTCGTGTCCGATCAGCGCCGGCAACCGGGACGCGGCGGCCAGCAGCGACGCCAGGTCAACGCCGGTGTCGTAGCCCATCAGCGCCAGCGCATGCACCATGTCTTCGCTGCAGACGTTGCCGCTGGCGCCCGGCGCATAGGGGCAGCCGCCCAGGCCGCCCAGCGATGCATCGAAGCATTCGGCTCCGGCCTCGATCGCGGCCAGCAGGTTCGCGAGGCCCAGGCCACGCGTGTCGTGGAAGTGCACCGTCAGTTCACTGCCCGGCCAACGCGCGCGGAAGTCCCGCACCAGCGCCTGCACCTGCGGCGGGTAGGCCATGCCGGTGGTGTCGCACAGCGTCACGCCCTGCGCGCCCAGCTCACCGACGAAGCGCTCGCACCAGCCCAGCACGGTGGCGGCCGGCACCTCGCCCTCCATCGGGCAGCCGAAGCAGCACGACAGCGAGACGTTGATGGCCACGCCGGCCTCGCGCGCCAGCGCCGCCACCTGCGACAGCGCGGCGAAGGACTGCTCGCGCGTCATGTGCAGGTTGGCGAGGTTGTGGCTTTCGCTGGCCGACATCACCAGGTTCAGCTCGTCGCTGCCGGCCTCGATCGCGCGCTGCGCGCCGCGCACGTTGGGCACCAGCGCGCTGTAGACCACGCCGGGCTGGCGGCGGACCTCGCGCATCACGACCTCGGCGTCGCGCAGCGCCGGGATGGCCTGCGCCGACACGAAGGCGGTGACCTCGATCTTGGCCGCGCCGGCCAGCGACAGCGCGTCGACCAGCGCAATCTTGTCGGCGGTCGGCACGAACACCGGTTCGATCTGCAGGCCGTCGCGCAGGCCGACCTCGCACAGGCGGACGCTGCGGCCGTTGCCGTTCCAGATGTTGCTCATGCCACGACTCCCCGTTTGCGCAGCGTCGCAATCTCGCCGTCGCGCAATCCGAGTTCATGCAGCACCGCGTCGGTGTCGTCACCGAGGTTCGGTGCCGCGCTGCGCACGCTGCCGGGCGTCGCCAGCAGCTTGGGCACGATCCCCGGCACCTCCAGCGTGTCGCCGGCGCGCGTGGTCTGCGACAGCAGCATGTCGCGCGCCCGGTAGTGCGGGTCTTCGGCGATGTCCTGCGCGGTGTAGACCTTGCCGCACGGGACGCGCGCTTCGGCCAGCATGGCCAGCACGGCGGCCACGTCGCGCGTTGCGGTCCAGGCCTCGATGGCCATGTCCAGCTCGGCGACGCGGGCCACGCGCCCGGCGTTGTCGGCCAGTGCCGGATCGTTGCCCAGGTCGTCGCGGCCGATGGCCTGCATCAGGCGCCGGAAGATGCTGTCGCCATTGCCGGCGACCAGCACCACGCCGTCGCGGCAGCGGTAGGCATTGGATGGCGCGATGCCGGGCAAGGCGCTGCCGGCCGGGCCGCGCACCGCGCCGAACGCGCTGTACTCGGGCAGCAGGCTTTCCATCACGTTGAAGACCGCCTCGTTGAGCGCCACGTCGATCACCTGGCCGCGCCCGCCGTGGGCCTGGCGGTGGTACAGCGCGGTCAGCACGCCGATGCAGCCGTGCAGCGCGGCCAGCGTGTCGCCCAGCGAGATGCCACAGCGCACCGGCACGCGGCCCGGCTCGCCGGTCAGGTGACGCAGGCCGCCCATGGCCTCGCCGATGGCGCCGAAGCCGGGCAGGTCGCGGTACGGACCGGTCTGGCCGTAGCCCGAGATGCGCAGCATCACCAGGCCCGGGTTCAGCGCCGACAAGGCCTCGTAGCCGAGGCCCCAGCTCTCGAGCGTGCCGGGGCGGAAGTTCTCGATCAGCACGTCGGCCTGGGCGATCAGGCGGCGCGCGATGTCCTGGCCCTCGGCATCGCGCAGGTCGAGCGCGATGGAGCGCTTGTTGCGCGACTGCACCTGCCACCAGACGGAGGTGCCGTCCTTCAGCAGGCGCCAGTTGCGCAGCGGGTCGCCGGCGCCGGGGGGTTCGATCTTGATCACGTCGGCGCCGAACTCGCCGAGCGTCTTGCCGGCGAACGGGCCGGCGATCAGCTGGCCCATCTCGACGACGCGCACGCCGTGCAGGGCACCGGGGGCGGGGGAGGGTGTGTTCATCGGGCCATTGTGGAAACCGGCCCGGCGCAGGGGAATGACCGAGCTGCGCAGCGAGCTTTCGTGAACCGCGAAAGCAGGCAGGGGTTTGCCCGTAGCCCGGATGCCAATCCGGGGATGTCGGAAGGTCAGTCCCGGATTGGCATCCGGGCGACGTGATCGAGCAGCAAGCGCACGTGCTTCGGTATGGCGGACGCATCGCGCACCCCCAGCAGCAAGCGCCGCCGTGCCCAATCGTCAGTCAATGCCACCTGGCGCAGGTCCATCGAGCGCAGGTGCGGCAGGATCGCATCGCGCGGCAGCACGCCCACACCGAGGCCCGCCGCCACCATGCGGCACATCGCGTCGAAGCTGCGCACGCGGATGCGCAGCCGCAGCTGGCGTCCGAGCGCCTGCGCCTCGGTGTGCAGCCGGCGCGCCAGCGACGTGCCCTCGGACAGGCTGACGAAGTCGCAGTCGAGCAGCTCCTCGAAGCGCAGGCTGCGCCGGCGCGCCAGCACATGGGCGCGCGGCACCACCAGCACCAGCCGGTCCTCGCGGTAGTTCATCGTGTGCAGCCCGTGCGTCGGCGTGCGGTCGGCAAAGATGCCCAGGTCGGCCCGGCCGTCCAGCACCGCCTGCACCACCGCGCTGCTGTCTTCCTCTTCCAGCTCGATGCGGATGCCCGGGTTGTGCGCAATGAAGGCGGCGATGTCCGGCGGCAGGAACTGCGTGATGGCCGAGGTGTTGGCCCACAGCCGCACCACGCCGACCAGGCCCGCTGCATGGTCCGACAGGTCGGCCGCGAGCCGGTCGACATCGCTCAGGATGCGCTGCGCGTGCTGCTGCAGCGCCTGGCCGGCGGCCGTCAGCGTGACGCCGCGCGAGTGGCGCTCCAGCAGCGTGGTGCCGACGGCGGCTTCGAGGTCGGTGATGCGCTTGCTGGCCGCGCCCACCGCCAGGTGCGCGAGCGCGGCCCCCTGGCTGATGCTGCCGCTGCGCGCCACCAGGCTGAACAGGTGCAGCGAGACGAGATCGAGGCGATGCAGATTCATGCGAGCAGCGCCTCGAGGCTCCTGCGCGTGAACGGCTTCTGCAGGAAGCCGGCCGCGCCCGGCCAATCGTCGCGCCGCGCATGCACTTGCGGCGGCAGGCCGGAGGTCAGCACGACGCGCTGCTGCGGCCAATCGCGCCCGATGCGGTGCCACAGCGCGATGCCGTCGCCGCCGGCGCCGAGCATCACGTCCGACAGCACCAGGTCGAACGGCCCCTGCGCGGCCATGCAGGCCAGCGCCTCGCCTTCCGACGCGACGCCCGCGACCGTGGCGCCCAGGTCTTCCAGCAAGGCAGCCGCGGTGGCCCGTACGCTGTCGTCGTCCTCCACCAGCAGCACGCGCGCCGCCGGGTGGCCGGTGCGCGGCGGCAGCGCCGGCCGTGACGGCGCCGCGCTGGCGTGCGAGGCCGGCAGCCACAGCTCGGCCGTGGTGCCGCGGCCCTCGCCGCTGTCGAAGGCCAGGCTGCCGCCACACTGGCGCACGAAGCCGTCGACGATCGCCAGCCCCAGGCCGCTGCCCTGGCCCGGCGCCTTGGTGGTGAAGAAGGGCTCGGTCACGCGCGCCTGCACGTGGGCCGGCATGCCGTGCCCGGTGTCGTGCACGCGGAGGGCCACCGCCGCGCCCGCCGGCGTGACGCGCGTGCTGTGCGCGGCGTGGCCGACCGACAGCGTCAGCGTGCCGCCGCCCGGCATCGCCGCGGCGCTGTTGAGCGCCAGGTTCAGCAGCGCGTTCTCCAGCTGGCCGCGGTCGGCCTGCACCCACGGCGCTTCATCGGCATCCTCGATGCGCACCTGGATCGCCGGGCCGACGCTGTACTCGACCAGGTCCAGCATCTCGGCCAGCATGTCGGCCACGCAGACCGCCTCGACCTGCAGCGGCTGGCGCCGCGCGAACACCAGCAGCCGGCGCGACAACCCGGCGGCCGACTCGGCCGCCTTGTGCGCACGCGCCGCGAAACCGGCGACGGCCTCGTCGGGCCGCAGGCGATGCTTCAGCAGTTCGAGGTTGCCGAGGATGGCGCTGAGGAAGTTGTTGAAGTCGTGCGCGACGCCGCCGGTCAGCTGGCCCAGCACCTCCATGCGCTGCGACTGGCGCAACTGCGCCTCCATCGCGCGCCGCGCGGTGAGGTCGCGGCAGACGGCCACCCAGCCGCCGTCGGGCATCGGGTGGCTCAGGATCTCCAGCACCTGGCCGCCGGGCAGGTGCAGCTCGGCCGAGGCCGCGATGCGCCGCCCGGGCAGGCGCGTCGCGGTCTCGGCCGTCACCGCGCGCCAGGTGGCCCCGCGCGGCAGCGAGGCGTTCAGCTCGCCGATCGGCACGCCCAGGCGCAGCACGCCGGGCGCGAACGGCAGCAGGCTCTCGAACTTCTGGTTCCAGACGACCAGGCCGCCGCCGGCGTCGTACACCGACAGCCCGTCGTTCATGCTGTGGAACACGCTCTCCAGCAGCCGGCCCTGCACGTGCAGGCC